>DATKYK010000040.1 GCA_035528575.1 Dehalococcoidia bacterium
GCCCCATCGAAACACACGGCACGGGGATAATCACCGACACTGTAGGTGCCTACCAGGCTGCCGCTAGATGCCGTGAGCTTGGTCACAGTGCCGTCATACTCATTGGCCACCCAGATATTGGCCCCATCGAAACACACGGCAGTGGGATCCCAACCGCCGACTGTGAAGACGTGGCCTGAGGTGTACCATTTCAGCAGGGCAATCTGCATTGGGTTATAGCCTACTCCTGTATTGTCTCCATCCACAGTAAAGTCTCCGTCGATATGGACATCACCTTGGAAGTAACCAGCATAAGCATCAGTCCCTAACGCCTTGGCATAAATACCGCGGCCCTGTTGGCCTGTAGCTTCAGCATAGACACCGCGCCCGTACAAACCAGCGGCTTTAAAGGAGCCGCCATAGTTGGCATAGTACCCATCGTTGGGAGCATAGCCGTACACCCCTGTGCCCATAGTACCCATCGCCCTACCATATACTCCCGTGCCTGTAGTAGATTCAGTAAAACCATGAACACCATGTATGCCTTCGCCGAATACGCCGTAGCCAACTCCCTCAGCTATACCTTTGATGGCATAACCGCCTCCCGTATTGGTCACACTTAATACGGGATCACTAGTCGCTCCGCTCATGCTGTCCCCGGACTCGTTGACGTACAGGTCGTCCAGGTCGCCGGCATCCAGCCCATCCACGGTTTCCGCATTGAGGGCGTAGGGCACTGAGGCCAGCAGCTGGCGGGGGGTCATCTCACTATCTGCACCCACCTTTATCCCAAGATACCTGGTAGTTCCGTCAAAGTCGGAGGCGTCGAGCGGGTTCACGCTCCCCAGCAGAACGCTGAAATATCCGTCGTCCACCGTTACCCCCGTTTGTGTCTCGGTCCACAATGGCGTGCCTCCGGTCGCAACATTGTAGATTGAGAACACGAAGTTATAGCCACCGTCCGCCACAGGGTCGCCCGTGACCGGGTCGCACAACACCCCCTGGTAGTGGATGCTTGATGGAACGCCTGCACCCGACTGGGCTAGGCTTGACCCTGCCATCAGGCCGCCCGCCAGCGAACCAGCCACCATCAAGGCCATAACCGCCAGCAATAGAAGCACCTTCTGGTTCATTACACCCTCCTTCGGATAAAGTTTACCCTTCAATTGAAGTAGCTTATGTCTCATTTCACCCGCCTTGTGTAAATTTTACTGCTATAATTTCCTGTAGGTCTTATTAGGTCACCTTCCCGTGATGCCATTTTAACATGAGAATACAGGTGATGCTTCTTCGATAATTTACACCCATACTGGCTATGATGGTCTGACCCTCAATATAAGTAGATGGTAATATAAGAAATCAGATTGCGATGAATGGCATGCTAATAACTTTGTGGCTTACTGTGTTGGGCATCCTAGCGGAGATTAAGCAAGTTGTCAAGTGATTATATATATTTCAGCATTCCGGTATTAACCATGAGATTACGAAACAAGTTCGGAATGACAGATAGCGCAGCTCTATATTCGCGTTAATAGAAGCTGGGTTCATCGGTCGCTATCATAGCTTACTAGAATGATTATCTACTTTATCGAGCATTCATTGTAAACACGTTTGGAATGTTGTGATGTGATATCGGGGATTAGGTATTTATAGCGTAGGGGTTAGATGAGGTCAATTGGCAATGGGATATTTCCCGTACTTGTGCGCTGCCTCAACCATCCATTTAAGCCTGGTTCCATTCACGTATGGATGGGAATGACACGTTGATAAGATGTAGCCACCGCCTCTCGCCGCGTCCTTAATTGACTTCTTTACAGCGTCTTCTATCTCCTCCCTGGTGCCTCTGACCAGGAGATAGGAAACATCCAGATTGCCTATCAGTACCAGCTTATGTCCCACCTGTTCTCTAACCTTGCCCAGTTCCATTCCTGCTGTGGGTTCCATGGTTATTATGCCGTCAAATCCCCACTCGATGAATTTGTCCAGCAACTGGTAAATGTTTCCGCAGGAGTGAAAGACGAGTTTCTTATTCTGTTTATGTACCAGCTCGGCAACTTGACGGTAGCTATCTCCATATAGCTTCTCGATCTGCTCCGGGCGCAGCATCGGCCCCGTTTTCTGCCCAAGGTCATCTCCACCCAGCACCACTTCCACACCGGATTTCATCACTCCTTCCAGGTACCTCAGATAGAAATCCGTTTGAAAGTCGATAACCCTTTTCACGAAATCGGGCTTCTGATAGATGAACCTGGTGAAGTTTACGAACCCGATAGGCTGCCAGCTATTCTCAAATATCCCCGGCGCAGCATAGCCAATGGGAAGGATCCGGTCACCGTATTCGTCTACCAGCTTTTTATGGAAAATGGTGGCATTTCTTATTGTACGTTCGAACGTAGGCGTTTTTTTCTCTACCCACTCCTCCCATTTTCCCTCAGTCTCACACAGGGCACGGCTGTAGTTGACCGCCATACTTCCGTCTTCGGATCGACACACGTCCCAGGTGCGGCCGAACGTGTCATGCCAGACCACCCCAAGCGATGATTGTGGGTCGATATTCAGTTCCATGAGCGAGTATATGGTCCAGTTCGCATCGAAACCTAGCTTGATAGCGCCTTCCAGCGCGCCGGCGGTATTGCCATAGTAGAATCTGTTCCAGAACCAGTTGTTATTGAGAAGTCTCTTGGTAAAGCCCTTAAGTAAAGGTTTTTGCAGCATCCCGACAAAGTCTGCCGGTTTCTTCTCCAGGATCTGGTTGACAGTGGCAGGGTCCATAATAAGCCCCATCACCGGAACCCGGTCCGGCTCCTCGTGATTCATGGCAGTTAAGATACGCTTCTTGAAATCCATTATAGTGTGCTCTAATAAAAAAAGGCTGGAATGTTGGTCAGCCCTGGGGGGTAACGGTTACTATGACGTGTTTCTTCCAAAGACATTTCTCACGCTGCCACATTTATACTTAAGAATATTTCTTAAGCCTTTGGAGCAATAATTCATGGCACCAGCTTACGCTCCCTCGCCCTTACAATGTAGTCAGGCTCAGTCCACCACGGCTCAATGCCAAGGTCTTCCGCTACCACCCTCGCCGCATTGTAGCCGCCCCCGAGTAGTACCATGCCCCCGGGGTAGGTGCTTGCCCCACACAAATAGAGGTTCTTAACCGGCGTGCGATAGCCAGAGCACTCGATGTTTGGTCTCATGTATCCCATCTGCGTTGCATCATAAGCACCGTGTTTGAAAGAGCCTCTGACCATGTTAGCAAACTTCTGTTCAATGTAGGCCGGCGAGTTATCATACCGGCGAATTATCCTCGTTCTGTCCACATTTGGTGCATACTCCTGGATCCTGGCTAAAAGGCGGTCCCCATAGCTTGCGGCGATATCGTCCCACTTGCCTTCGTTAGGCTCATAGGGAACCAGCGACTCAAATCTCAGTGTAGCTACACCTGGTTGGACATCTAGGGGAGCCTGTAGCGGGTCAACATCGCTGGTAACGGTAATGTGACCGGCGGTGCCCAGCTCTCCTTTTCCTGATCCGTTGAGGTGGGCCAGGAAATCCTCCGGACTGTCATAGCCAATAATCTTCATGAAAGCCTCATTTACCGCAGGGTCGAAATCGGCAGCTACAAACTGCGGCCTTTCCTTCAGGGCTAGGTGAAGCCCGAACAGGCTCCAGTGCTCCCATTCCCACTGTTTGGCCGTCTCGACACAGCCTATGGATATCGGCGCCATAACATCTTCGGGAATAAGCTTGGTAAACGTGGTAAGCGGATCGGTGGAACTGATCACAACTTTAGCCTCAAATGTCTTCCTACCAAGTTCTTCAGCATTGGTCAGGCCTACCTCCACGCCCCTAGCCGTACCATCTTCGACCACTATCCTTGTTACCGTGTGACTCTCAAGTACATCGCCGCCGGAGGCGATAATGGCCCTTTGCAGCGCCGACGATAGACGGTGTGACCCACCTCTAATTAGGGACATGTTCAACATGCGGTTGAGATAGAGAGGTGCCAGGTAGCCTACCCCGGTGACATCAGGTTCCAACCCCCACATGCAAATCAGGTGCAGAACCAGGGTCTGCAGCAGCGGGTTCTCAAAGCCCCATTCATCCACGATTTCCCTGGGCGTCTTTTCTCCGATATCGAGGATCTTTTTCCCTATATCGCTTTGCTGAAGCATTGCAGCAAAATCCAGCGTAGGAACAGGAAGGGTATATGTGAGCGGGATTATAGCCTCAAATGCCAGTTCCTTGGATTCCAGATATACGTCGCGAAATCTCTCGGCATCCCTGGATGAGAATCTCTTTATAGATTCGACGCTACGCTCAAGGTCACGATAAAGGGTCAGGGCCTTACCGTCCTTGGTCAGTAGGGAGACCTGCACCTCGGGTTGTAGGTAAACACAGCCTTCGGCGTAGAGGTCCAGGTCATCGTATGGCGGCATTACGTCCATCATCATCATATAGATAGCATGGAGATTGAACCGGAAGGCGGAGAAGTCCTCGCTGACCAGCCCTCCTCCTGTTTCATGTCGCCTTTCTATTAGAAGTACTCGAGCCCCGGCACGGGCCAGGTATGCTCCTGCGGTAAGGCCATTGGGCCCTCCCCCCACGATGATTACGTCGTATTTCTCGTTTTCCACGATACTTACACCTCTTTCCTTGGAATGGGCACTCTAATCAATTAGCACAACCTGCTCACCCATCCTCTTCAGAAATAGCTTAGTATAGTCACCCGGTTTGCTCGCCCACCAATCCTGTTCCCTCACGCCGAGGTCTTCAGCGACTACCTTGGCGCACGTGTAACCACCACCCAGGGAGCTTACCGAGATGCTTCCCATCGAGTTGCTGATGTACAGATTGGCGATCGGGGTCCGCGGTGCGCCGCAGCCGGCAAACGGCCTCCAGCTCCACCATTGTCTTTCCCCATAATAACCGCTGCTCATATGGCCCCTGGAACTCGGATTTCTTCGCCAGGTATCCCAGGGGGTATCGCAGTAACGGGCTATCTTTGCGCTCTTCAGATTGGGCATAAGTTTACTTAAACTGTCTTCCACCTTGTCCCCGTATTCCTCCCTGATGTCATCCCATTTCTCTGGACCTCCCAGTGGCTTGATGGTGGTTGGTACGTTAGCCCAGGTCAGCACGTTGTACTGCCCGGGGGGCGCCTGTGTCGGATCGGCATCACAGAAGGTGTGAATACAATAGCCCATGTTCACCGGGGGGTCAGGGGGTGTATCCAATACCATAACATGTTCATCCATCCTGAAAATATCGGCCATGGTATCGGCACCGAAGTTAAAGCTGAACCCTCGATCGATCTCAGGGAATCTGTCAATACACTTCCATTTTGGCCGCTCGTTGAGCACCCACCAGGTGGTAAATAATGGAGACCCCCTGTAGTCGAAATTCCTGGCCCCTCGAGCGGCGAAAGCCGGCAGCTTATCCTCACCTACAAGCTCTACAAAAGTAGGATAAGGGCTGAGGTTGCTTATCACCGCTTTCCTTGCCCGGAACTCGGCTTCGGGGTAGATAGCATCCCTGGAGAGGGCAACACCCTTAGCCTCGCCGTTGTCAACGGTTATCCTGGCCACCGGGCAGCCAGCCAGAATCCTGCCCCCGTGGTGAAGGAAGCACCTGGCGAGGGCATGGGTAAGGTTGTGGCTTCCCCCTCTGCAGGTTCCGACACAGGCAATGCCTGAGCCCGCCATCAGAGCAGTCATCATCAGGATCGTCGTTGAGCCAGCGATCCGGCTGGTTATATCCACCGCGAGTGTGATTGGCCAGCCGGATAAAAACACCTTGCTGCGCTCATCCTCCCACATTTCGTTGAGCAACTCAACGCCGGTCAGGTAGAGGGAATCCTTGGGGAAAGCGGGCACTATACTCGAAAACATATCCAGCATGTTGTGCAGGTTTAGAAAGCTTTCATCGGTCATCGGTTCGTAGAACATCATGTTCATCATTTCGGGGGCAATATCGCTCTGTAAAATTGGGCCGATCGATTTAGCTATGGTGCGGAAGGTTTCGGCATCCTTCTCACTTACACGGCGCCAGACATCGTAGGTAACATTGGGGTTGTACCAGTGCCACGCTAATGCCGTACCATCCTTAAAGGGGGCAAAATATACAATGGGCCCGGGCATGAGTAGCTCAAAGCCAAATCTATCCAGGTCGAGGTCAAGGGGAGCCGGACCCACGGCAGGGAACAAACCATTGGCATGAACGCTCACCATGGCTCCAGGGTGGAGCAACTCCTGAGTGGAGCAGAAGCATCCAACCTCGTCCCGTCGCTCTAAGATGAGCACCTTGAGCCCCGCCTTCTGCAGATAACACCCTGCCGTTAGACCGTTTATACCGCCACCGATAATTATAACGTCGTATTCCTGCTCGATCTTAGCCATTTTGCCCTCCTCGTATCTCTCTTGATCTATCTTTCTCGCTCGATGGGTTGGCGACTAATCATCCCGCTGGCTTGAGTTCCCCGGAACATCGCTACATGACCTTCCCTTTATCAGGGGAGCGGGCTTCGCTAAACAAACATCTGGGCAATCAGGAGTTTGCCTTATCCATTGAAGCTGTTGGATTCTAACACTTGGTGAGGGAACTATCAAGGTCGCCCCGCCCAGAAAATGTTAGAAACGGTTCTTGTGCTCGGAGGGTAGCTGGTCCGGCCTGCAGTAGACGAAAGGCGTTCCGACTCCGACGTCCATAATGGATCCGGGATCCCCTACTGACTTCATTTCAGGATATCTGCCAGACAGAGGGCGCTTCCTGCGGCCATTTCGGTCCCGATACCGCGCGCGCCAGCGTCGGCACCGACTAGCCAGAGCCCGGTTACCGGTGTAGCCAGCTCAGGTCTAAGTTTTCCTACCTGCCCCGGAATCTGAGCGAGACCTATAGCCTCGCCGGCGCGGTGACCGGTCAGTTCCGCTGCGTCGTTACATGTTGAACGGGATTGCCATAGCACTGCCGCCTCCAGGTTAGGGTAAAGCTGGCATACCTTGGCGTGGACCCTATCCAGAATTGCGGAGCAAAGGTCGCCTGAGGCTGCGGGTGGAGCGGCAGTTCCCACGATTACCAGCTGTTTTCCATAGGGTGCCAGGTCAGGGTCATGATTTGCGGGTACAGGCATAAAGAGATACGGGTCCTCCGGTACCGTTTCCTCTTCCACGTACTCGAAGACTTTATCCGCGGGAAGGTGCGGCATATAGAAGACCACCGGGTGGGGAACAACCCGACGCTCCAGGGCATATTTCACGGTGACATAGGAATTGGAGTACCGGTACTGTTCCGCATTTCTCACATATTCTTCGGGAAAGTGTTCCCTGCCTGCCAGATCAATGGTGCGAAGGATCCCGCAGTTGGATATGACTATGTCAGCGGGGTAATCCCCCGAAGCCGTCTCCACCCCCCTTACACTGCCGTTTTCAATACGAATGCGGACAACCGGCTTACTGAAATGCACTTTTCCGCCGAACCTCTCGAGACCCCTGAGGAAGGATTTGGGGATCTCACCGCTGCCACCCACAGGGTAGCCAAAGCAGGCCTCATTGAACATGCGGGATGAGCACCAGATAAATTCTCCGGCGGACGCTTCCTTGTAGGAAAGGGCGAAGAAGAGCTGGGAGAGGCAGTTAATGAAGAGATGAATCATCTCATCATCGGTGAACCGTGAAACGTAGTCCTGCAGGCATACCTGATCGTTTACCTCCACGTCGCCTCCTTTCAGAAGAGAACGAAACAGGCGAAAGGCACCGACGTAGCTCTTTGCACTGACCCCCAAGTTTCTGGCAAGGTTCACCTGACGCATCAGAGGTTTAATATCGAGGGGGAAGTCGAATTCGACCCTTCCCATCACCCGGCAGGAGGGGTTCCGTGTGATCCATTTCAGATCGCCGCCCAATCTCCGGTTTACTTCGCCGTGAGGGCCGCGATCACCCCGGCTGAACATGTGCACCCCGAAATCGTAATGAAACCCCTGCTTCTCCATAGAGGCGCAGCGCCCGCCGGGAAAGGGGTGTGCCTCCAGCAGAGTCACCTCACATCCCGCCTTCGCTAGAAGCGAAGCAATGGCACATCCCCCGATGCCGGCCCCGATGACTACTACCTTTCTTGACATCGTTGTATGCTCAATGTGTTACCGGCCGGTATCAATACCGGCCTTTGCTGTGCGAAGGAGACGTAATCGGTATAAATAATGGATACTCTAAACTCCTAGAATAATATTGTCAAGCTTGCGCAAGCCTAATTATAGCCACATCCTATACGTGGCTCTCGTAGTTTTACCCTATTTCATTCTGCTAAGGCCTTATCCCTACCCTGTCTGCTCCTGAGCTAATAGCCGCACATCTAATGGCTTACCTTTCCTCTCGTCGCGTACTAGCGACAAGGCCTTCATAGGGCACTGTCCCACGCATACCCCGCACCCCATGCAGGTGTCCCGATTAATAACGACTGTCCCTTCTACTCGAATAGCCCCGAAGGGGCAAGCGTCTTCACAAACTGGACACGGCGTGCACTGTGCCGCGTCCACCTGGGACACATAGCCTGACGATGCCATAATCGGCATGCCATATTTTACCATGGCCTCGATTCCGCCGCAGCAGCACTTGCAGCAGTTGCACATGCCATAGAAGCGATCTATGCAGGCATCCTTGAACCAGGCGGAGTGCACGTGACCACGCTCATGCGCTGCCTTAAGTAGTTCAAGGGCCTCTTCTCGTGTAATACGGCGGCTGGTTTTAGGGTTGTGCTCCAGGGCGAAATCGGTGAATGGTTGGCAGATGTACATGCAGACCTGGGTTGGCTGGCAATGGCTTTCGCGTGCATGACGGCAAGCGCACTCGTAAACGACCACTTCACGCGGTCCCTTGAGTACCAAATCCCGAGCTGTGGAATAAGGAATAATCTGCTCCAGGTCTCCATGATGGATTTCGTGATCAGTTGTGAGCATGGCTTCAGCTTGTTCGTGTGTGAGCACCTTGCCGTGGTAGCGGTTAGACCACCACCGCTTTCCAAATGGCCCCAGGCGGGGAATGGCGTAGTTTATAGCAAGGTAAATGTATGGGTTTCTCCAGCGGGTATAGATATATCCGTGCAGGGCACTGAGATTGAGCAATCGCCGTAAACCAGCCTCCCGCATCCACTTCCAGGTCGAGGGGCGTAAGGGCCTCCAGCGTTCACCCCACAGCCACAAAGCCAGCACTATTACCAGGAATGCTCCGATGACAGTGAGTACGATGGTCAGCAACATTTTAGGTTTATCATTATGAGGGATAACAATTTATGCAATCCATTTAACTTTTAAGTTTCTCTGCGAGATTTTTTAGCAGTGATTGGAGCGTAGCCGCGCATTTTTGATATATTTCAATGCCCTGAAGATACGGGTCGGGGACATCACCACTCTCCCCAACATATTCCGATAGCAGATGGGTTTTCTTGGCCGCATTGGGGAACCGAGATAAGACCATGTCCCTGTGACGGGACTCCATCACCAGAACCAGGTCAGCCCATTGGACTAAATCGCTCGTTATCGACTTTGGCTGGTGGCTATTCAGGTTTAACCCGTATTCGGCCATACACTCGATGGCCTCCGGCGTAGCAGAATCTAGCCCTATACCTGTACCGGCACTGTCTACCTCGATACAGGCTGATAGGAGCGATGGATCGTTATTGACCAGTTTTTTAAATATGACCTGTGCCATAGGGCTGCGGCAGGCATTCCCGGTGCAGACGAACAGTACCCCTTTAATCATTTCTTGCCCTTGTTACTCCTTGGAAGTATACCACCTCTGAGTGTCTCGAACAGCCGGACCTCCGCCTCTGTGTCACGCTTGCAATAGGCGAGCAGGCTCTCTCTCAGCAGGCCTCGGCGGTCGGCGGGTGTCTCCGGCCTTACCATCTCGGCATAGGCCGCTGAAGCTTGCCCCCCGTCTGAGATTTCCAGGTCGCTGTAGCCCAGGTCGGGCACGAGCGCCGGGAGAACTGACTTAATGGAGAATGAGCCGTGGAATTCCTGGTGGTAGCAATGCTTACGGATAAGCGCCAGAAGATCCACAATTCGTCCTTCTAGTAAACCTAAAAGATCTTGGGATAGATGCAGCAAGTTCTCCGCTAGCTCACGAATGCGAATAGCCTCGAAGCCTGAATAGACAACGATTGACCCGTTCTTCCCCAGCGTTTCAAGGAGGCTCCTGGCGAACGGCTCACGCGGGTCGTCGAAACCTTCATACAGAAACTCTTCATGCCTGAGCTCGCCGTCCCCCGTGATTATATGATTCGACCACTGGAAGGGAATTACCTGGTAGGGCCTTGTACCAACATAGAGAGGCAGTGCAGGATTAAACGTCTCGAAATCGAGAAAATGGATAGGATATTCGAGCCGCCCCAACGCCTCGGGAAAATAGGGGTCCAGGTAAACGCGGTTGCTAACCACGCAGTCGCGGACCCGCTGCTGAGTTGCGTTAAGGCCGGGGAAACCTGCGGGGATATCCCGTATATCCTCTATACTGGCATCCTCCAGCGCCAGTAATAAATCTTCTCTTGCTCGCGGAAGCTGGAGCACACGATACTCTGGCTCAGATAAGAGGCAGTTGCCAACGAATGCACACAGGTACGGTTTAGAGCACTGCCTCCTCGGTTTAATGTCCGGGGGCTCCAATTCCCATAAGGCAAGCCTCATCTCACCTAATATCGAGGGGATATCCGGCTGAAGCTGTTCAG
Source organism: Dehalococcoidia bacterium (assembly GCA_035528575.1). Classification (NCBI taxonomy): domain Bacteria; kingdom Bacillati; phylum Chloroflexota; class Dehalococcoidia; species Dehalococcoidia bacterium. The sequence goes on from DATKYK010000040.1 coordinate 10,699, forward strand.
CTTTATCGGTTATATCTTCCACAAGGAAGAGCTGGCTCAGGTCGTAGCTGCTGCCCTGGTAAACATATTCCTTATTCAGGTGGCAGAGGCACGCTCGCCCAATGTGTATGCCACATCCCTTAAGCACGTAGAGCTGCACGGCAACGTCCGGGATATGCTCCTCCTTTACCCCGGTACCGGACTTGACCTCTATGAGGTCGTACATGCCGTTCCCGGATCGCGCGAGAATGTCGGCGCGAATCCGGATATCATCATAAACAAACGCTGCCTCAAATACTGCTCGGACTGAAGGATCGGCCAGCGCTTCCTCTGTGGATGATACAGCTGCAGCATGGTGGAGGTGATCCTCCGTAATCAGGATACCCTCGGGATAGAGGTCCCTGGCAAACTCACCGACCCGGGTTCCGGTATCCAGTATTGCCTGCCGTCCTGCATCAACAGGATCGGCAAGCTCGGGGTGAAAGCACTCAAGGTAAAGACGCTTGTGGCACTGTAGCCCCGCCATGAAGCGGGACTTGGACAGCAGTGGAATCTGTTCTCTATGTAATTCATTCATAGATGCTGATCTGCGTATTATAATAGACAGGTAAATTTAGTTCCTTTAGCAATCCGCTAACATGCGCCGGAGGGCTATATTTCCAAATTTTCTTTTTATTGCCTCTTTAAATCCGATGAACTTATATTTGAATGGCCTGCTTTTATTAACCACGTCTAAGCAAGGGAACTTAACCTTTGCGCTACTAATAGGAGGGTTCCAGCAAAGATCAGCGGGCAATGTATTTCCCTCTTTCGCATTGTTATAGTATTTAGGGATAAGCTCACGGAGGACTTCTATAAGATCCTTCCGCTCAAATTCTGTGATACCACGTCCGTTTAATACAACAGCCGCAATATACGGTCCCCAATCATGAAAACCCTTAGCCTTAAAAAAAAGGCATTTCTCTTCAGGATTAGTAATTTTTTTAGCGAGTTTATTCTTGACATTCTCAAGCGCAACACCACCATGTTTTTGCCTTGGAGTCTTTATTATATCCTTGCATGGGTGATCTAATGTGGATTTACTGTTACGTGATGATTTCCCGTTGTCTAACCAACTGGGCGTTTCGAAGTATGTCCAGATTAGGATATCGAGAATCCTAATCGGTGTTAAGTTAAAACGTTTAGCTAGATTAATTAATATGACGCGGTTATTCTCTGCATCCCGCTTAAGCTGTTTAATGTGAAGCACAATTTTACTTTCCAGCTTCATGTTTGGACTTGTCATGAGGAGAGGTTCCAGGTATTTTTTTACAACTACGGAATCTAAAATTGGTATAAGTTGCGGACGCTTTTTATGGAGGATCTTTGTAATGTTGGCTTCACGCATTCCGGGTATAACGCAAGCTTTGAACAAATCTTCAAGTGCTTGCCATGGAATTTGCCGAGAGGAATCTAGTATAGACAAGCTAGGTGATATTTGACTCAAAGCTTTACTAATATTGTTGCTACTGCTGAGTAACACCTTAATATATGTATTCGGGAAACGGGCTCCCATCTTATGAGATAGCCTTATTTCGTGAGCCCTTAATATATTATCCTGTGACACTGGCTGAGAATCGTAAGTACTATAACTGGGGTCATGATCGCAGAACTTCGATACTATCTTGTCATATCTAATAATGGGTAATGGAAGAATTACGGTTGCCCGTGTCATGGATCAGTACCTCCTATGTGCTGAGCTGTGAATGAGAATAGATAGGCGTAACTAACTCCTCGCCTCGGTATTCCAGAGCCGCCTATATAGCATCTCGCGCGTCTGATTAGATAGAAGCATGGACCCACAATATCTTCCTCAGTGCCTCCAGATTAACCACATCTTCCCTATTATATTCCAGTAGTAGAGCCAGGGCCTCATCGTCACCGTTTTCCCGATACCGCCACCACAACCGAATAGCCTCAAGCCCATTAATACCTTGTAGCTTTCTATTGATACCCAGTTGCTGCTCTACCGCTTTGAAACCGCCGTATAGATTGTTCATCCAGCAGTCGTACATCAGGTCATGGTGGTGGAAAATTGTTTTCAGGTCTATCTCCAGAATAGCGTGTATGAATGGGATATCGAATCGGCTCCCGTTGTAGGTGTAGATTGTATCCACACCCTCCAGAGCTTCGAGCAGATTATCGCTGGTCACCGCTTCGCCAACCAGTTGAACCAGCCTTCCACCGCTACTATCAACCAGATAGATGCCTATCACAGTTATGTCGTGATAAAAAGAGGAAAGACCGGTGGTCTCGATATCGAGGTATGCATGATAAGGGGATGACATCCTGTTGCTCTCTCCCGTCTAGTAGGACTCTTGTTGCTATTATAGCACTGTCAGGCTTCAGTGGGCAGTGTTTCGAAGAAAGCCAGTTATGGATATTGGAATCGCTCATTACTCTGTTGACATCCATTATCTGACTGCGTAATATTGTGTTGCTACGATAGACACGTTAGGTAAACAGTGGGGGGACAGAATATGGGAATAATAGGGCTGGAACGATTCAAGCGGGATCGGGATACCATGCAGCTTGCGGTGCAGGGGCTTGAGCAGGGTCAATCGCCGGAAAGAAAGCTGACCGTGACCCTGGTTAGGACCATGATAGAAAGCTACAACCGGATAATTGCGTGTGCTGAGGAGGGCAGGCCATTCATAGCAAGCTCTTACGCCAACGCTCCCGAGATATTCGTTGCGTTAGACCTCCCGTGGTACACGCTTTCGCAGATACCTTACCTTCCGACCGCGGAACCCTACATCCTGGAAGAGATCGATGATGCTGAGAGAGCCGGACTGGGCACTGATATGTGTACGCTTATAAGGTTGGGGATCAACAATGTAGAGGCAGAGCATGTACCGCTGCCAACTGCGTTTATCGGGCTGCTTTCTCTATGCGACGGCATAAATATGCTGCAGCAGTCAATCGCCCACAATAAATACTGGCGTGATATACCGGTCTTCTGCACCGATGCGCCATATCTGGAAAGCGATCGCAGCGTAGATTTCCATGCGGGCGAACTACGGCAGATGGTAGCCTTTCTCGAAGAGCACACCGGGCGTGAAATGGATATTGATAGACTGCGGGAGGTTGTCGAGGAGTCCAACAAGCATTACGAGCTGTGGGCAGAATACAACGAGCTGAGGCGTGCGGTGCCATGCCCCCACAGCGCGGCTAAGGGCGCGCAGGCATGGAGCGTGGCCCAGAACTATATGGTAGGCGATCGCAAGGGCACGGAGTGGTTGCGGCAGCTTGTTGATATAACCGAGCAGAAGGTGAGCCAGGGTAAAGGGAGCATCCCAGATGAGAGGATCAGATTGTTCTGGTTCGACGTTCGTGCGGTCTGGTTTCCCGAGTTGACCGAGTGGCTAAAGTCAGAGTGGGGCGTATGCATCGTCATGGACATGACCGGCTATGCACCCTACACGCTGATTGACACCTCGAGCGAGGAAAGCATTTTCAGGGGCCTGGCCAAGAGGAATTTATACGATGTGCCAATGGTTAGGCATGTGCGTGGTACTACGGATAATCTCATAAATGACCTGGTGCGGGTGGTCAAAGACTACAAGATAGACTGCGTGGTCTGGCCAGCGCATATGGGCCACAAAGATGGGGCGGCAAGCATAGGTATCATGAGGGATGTCTGCCGCGACCTTGGAGTTCCGTTCTTGACTCTGGGGCTCGATCTCTTCGACAAGAGGTATACCAGCATGGATGAGGTGAAGGACAGGTTCTCCCAGTTCTTCACCGCCATGGGGCTCGGCTAGAGCAAAGACAACCTCTTCAGGCTTATACTGGTAAAAAATATCAAATCTCGCGCGTCGGTTCCAATGCAAAATTGGCGTGACTAAGCAGGAACCATACTTTATATGCTGCCATTTATATGGATGATGATATAAACTGTACGGCTATAGGCAAAATGCATACAAAATCTATATTCAACATCTCATTTCTATGTTTTACTAGTTAGCCTAAACAGTCGAGCCTCACCTTTCTTCTAAGCCTTGGGAGTTTTATGCTGCGGTGGTCAGTTTCATGCTAGAGGTAAAAAAGCGATGAGTCGAAGAAGGTGTTTGTCTAATATTGTATAATGGGCTGTATGGACTATTTGACTTATAACCGATCCTACCATAAAAATTGCGCGCCTAAGTGGAGGTGAAATATGGGTAGCCTTGAAATCGTATATCTAGTTTTATCGCTTGGGTCCCTTCTCGTATGTGCGTTCTTTTCCAGTGCTGAGATTGGATTCATCAAATTGTCGCGGTTTAGGCTCAAGCATTTGGAGGAGGAGGGAGTGCATGGAGCAGATCGCGTGGCCAGTATAATGGAGAACCCGGCAAGATTTCTCTCCACGGTACTAACCGGCATCAGCTTTGCTGAAACCATCGTTGTCTCGCTGGGAACGATCTTCATCGTTACGCTTTTGGGCGAGGGTTTGGGAACGCCGATAGCTATTGTGCTAATAGCGATAATACTACTCATATTCGCAAAGGTAATTCCCAAAACGATCGCGGCACAGCACCCGGAGCGACTTGCCCTACTTTATAGCAGGACAATAGAATTGTTAATGATTTTGCTCAGTCCAGTGGTGGTCGTGTTGAGCTGGGTGACATCAATGATTACCCTTATTGCTCATATAAGTACTATGCCCAGGGCGTTGATAAGCATAGAGGAAATAGGCACCATTATATCCATGGGCGAAGAGGAGGGAGTGGTAGATGAGCGCTCAGCCCATATGCTACGCAAGGTGGTTGGTATCGGAGAAATCCAGGTGCGTGAGGTGATGACCCCGCGGACCGAAGCGACCTGGCTTCAACAGGGATGTACATTGGCGGATTTCCTCAAGGTATACGTTAAGTCCCCTGCCCAGCGCTACCCGATTTATGAAGAAACCTACGACAACGTTAAGGGTATGCTCTCGATAAGAGATGTGCTAACTGCCCTGGCTCAGGGAACGATAGACCGTAAAGGTTCAGTTACTGACCTCGCTCGTCAAGTTTATTTCGTTCCCGAGAGTAAAACGGTAGGCCAGTTGTTTAGTGAAATGCAAGAAGAAGGGTATTTAATGGCAGTGGTTGTGGATGAATATGGGGGTTCCTCCGGAATTGTGAGCATCGATCAACTTGTCGAGGAGATTGTAGGGGAGGTACAGGAAGAAATTGTAGGAGCTAGTAAGGCATTCAAGGTAGTTGGCGAGCACGCCTACAAAATACAGGGCAGCATGCGCATCGACGAGGTTAACGAACAGCTAGGATTAGGATTGCCCGAAGGCGATTACATGACCATTGGTGGTTACGCTCTCAATCTTTTTGGTCACCTTCCCAAAGAGGGGGAGCAGATAGTCAATGATGATTTGACGTTGGTAGCGGTTCAGGTAAAAGATAACAAAATCACCCGTTTACTTGTGACCAAAGAGGTGAAAAAGCGGGAGCTGGAGGACGTTATAGTAGAGGGATCTTCTAAAGAGGAAAAGGACAAGGTGGACGATTCTTTAACTAAGGGATCTGCTAAAAAGAGAAAAAAGAAGGGGAAATAGACACAGCAACAGAGGTCGGCTCAGTTATTTGCTCTCCAATGGAATTCCACCTTGATCTGAAACGTATAAATCAGTATAACTAGAAAAGGGTTTCCTGATAAGAAGATTTTAGCCTACCACAGCGTTTGTGGCTATTCTTTATTTTGCCCTAAGCCTAAGTGTAGAGGGTATACTCCTTGGTGATAGCCCCAATATAGGCCATGGTATTTTTAGTTAAGCAGGGACTCCCCTTTTTTAATATAGATGGCTTATAGGGCTAAAATAGCTACGGATTTGCGGGAGCAACTCAGCTGGTAGAGTCCCTGCCTTACAAGCACTATTTAGCTTTGTCCTGTGAACGTTTGTGAACGAGTATATAGCACCTTGGAGCTTTTCTGGACATTTCCTTTGACCACTCAATATCATACTCAGGTAAGATGGACTAACTTCTAATTCCTTTGCCAGTTGCCTTAATGACTTCCTCATTGTTTGCCTCCCTTTGGTTTCCTCTTCCTCTTATAGTTCAGCTCTAACACTACCCAGTCTCGTCCTAGCTTCTTGCCTTTGATTTCACCTGCTTTAAGTAGGCGACGCACTTGGCTATCATCCAGGCCGAGTTGTTGTGCTGCTTCTTTTGTGGAGTACATAGGCATCACCTCAAGAGTAGTATACACGCATACAGGCATAAAGTCAAGGCAGACAGCTTGTGTCCACAATCGGAACACTGTATCATCTTAACAGTCCCTACGTTAGCTGGAGGTACGTTGGTAACTTTTGACTTTGACATTATCCGTAGCCAGTATATTGATTACCTGTTTTGTCTGTTGGCACGACATGAACCATTTACACAGCGACTAGAGGAGTTAAGGCAGGCTTATTCAGCCCTGATAAGGTATCATTCATGGGCTGAGATAAATGTCCTCAAATCAGTAGAAGCCCCAAAATCTGGAATGAAACAAGATAGCGCACAGGCTAAACAATACTATGAAAGCCTATCAGTGTTGGTAAAGGAATACGGTTTGAACCCAGATTGGGCGATTGAAAGAATCAACTACGGCATAGTATATCCAAACGCTCTGGTCATTGGCGCTGTGGACTCAATTGAAATAGAGCCAAGACAATACACGATAACCTGGGATACCCGGTCTTTTCCAACTAAGAAACGAATAGAGGAGGACATACTTAAGCAATTGGAGGCGCAATGGTGTGACTATGAGCAGACCATGATAAAGGCTGGATTTATAAGAACACGAAAGCGGGGAGCATTTGAAGGCCATATGCGGTGGGTTTTCAAACGAATTTGCCTTAAACAAAGTTGGAGCCAAATTGCTGCACAAGAACACGCTGATATGGATAGGATAAGGAAATCAGTTGTCCCAATCATCAATTTGTTGGGACTTGAACAACCTAAGTTGAAGGGTGGAAGACCTAGGAAATAACTGAATTTTCCTGCAATTAACGGAGCGCTCACTAAAAACAGTGGGCGCTTTTAATTTTAGCGTTTTTTCCAATTTTTTACACACACATAAAATGTTAAGCTGTTAATAGTGAATATGAACAATGACTAGAGGTGAGAGGTGGAAGAGAAGCTAAAGACCGGGCGAGATTATCGGGCTGAAATGGCAAGAAATTACTTGCTACTCTACGAGGTAGCGGCGGCTATCGGTGTGCATCCAGTGAGATTGGGGAGAATGCTTAGAGAAAAAGAACCTATTACTGGGTCGGTTAGGAAAAAACTTGATGCCTTTCTGGAGAAGAAGGAGATAGATAAAAATGTCGGCTAAGTCAGCCAATGAAATGAACATAGCTGACATACTCCAACCTGCCATAGACGCAATGCTACGGGCTTCAGGACTAAAACTGAACCAAGCCAAGACCTCTGTCTATTATGCTGTGGTGACATGGTTACGTAATGAACTGGATTTCATTCCGATACTGGAATTCAGGGGCAATTCGGGAACTGGTAAAACTGCTGCCATAGACCAGTTACAGAAGCTACTTGCTTACCCACAGATGATAAATGGTAGGACTTACTCTGATATTGGTGCCAATCTTAATAATGTACATACAGCCATAATTGAAGAAGGTGATTTTAAGCAAGAGAGACCTGAAGAACTGGTTAGGGATAGATGCACAAAGAAATTTGCTATTCAGGTTATACACAAACCACCTAGGCAGGACGCTACTACCATCTACAACTTTGGAGCCACAGTTATCCATAAGAGACAGCCGTTTGTTGATACAGCAACGAGGAACAGAACTATAATTATTAAAACTCGCAGGGCACCTGGAAAATATTCACCGACAGAAATAACTAATGCATCAGTGAGGGAAGTGGCGGAGCTTATGAAAGGAAAATTAACACAGATTGAGACATCGGATAGGATTTCCGACGCTTGGAAACCGCTGACGATGGTGGCAACCTTCTGCGGGGATAACGATTGGCTGGAGTATGAGCTTGAGGAAATGGCTAGGGCTGCCAGAGCTTTAGCCATGGGAGACCAATATGAACCAGAAGATATAATGATTAAGGCTATAATAGCGGCTTCAGAAAAGGGATTCAAACATAATATCAAGTTGGTAGAAATTAAAAATACCATGAGAGAGCACTTTGACTTGAAGTGGAGCACCCAGAAAATCCACGCCATGATAGAGGATTTGGGATTCAGCGTTAAGTTCTATGCTGGTTATGATTGGCTCGTAGCCAACGAGGAGTTGCTTGAAAGGTTGGCTAAAGAAAGGAATTTAGACCTTGGTTCAACAGAGCTTGACTTACGTACCAGAGATTTTCAATAGTAGAAAATATTAGTAGATATTCTCTCTATATATAAAAAATATATTATTAACTAGAGAAAGAATCTACTAAAAACTTCTACTAAATATGTGAATAACCGGAAGTCTCATGCTTTGTAAACACTGAATTTCTAGCTTTGACTTAGGGACATTTATGGACATTTCAGTAATCGGGGCAGTTAGCTAATGTACACAGCGACTAATTTTGAGACTGAGCCCGGTTGAAATTCGTTTTGTTGATATTGACAAGGGCAATAGCAGTCTAGAAGGATTGGGATTACCTGCTGACAGGGAAGGGTGGGGCTGGGTGGGGCTATACTGCGGTGGTATTTGTCTCCAATAGTCCAACAAATAAGTGCAGTTCTTCAGCATATCGCTTTTATTGATGTTGACAACCTGGCACCTCAAGAGTATCATCGCCTACCTTTACTACTGCCTGACAACCTTTTACCAAGCCCGCACTACGGTATTGACGTGTGTCAAAGCCTCCCTACAAAAAACCACATTTTTATAAGTGTTTTCCCCACAATAATAAATACATACTTTCCCCACAAAAGATACATAATTTCCTGACAGACAAATGGCACATCTTGTGTTACTCTTAATATGAGCGGTTGCTAGGCGCTTCCTGCAAGTGGCCACAATCACATATAGATAAAAAGGTAATAGGGTTTGGAGGCAGATGATGGAATTAAACATTGGTTCTAATATAATTAGAAACACAAGCGGCGTTTTGAGGGTGCAGGGAAAGGATCAGGTCTTTCTCGAAATCGGAGAAGATGGTCAACTATTGCTGACCATGGACATTCATGACTCAAACCGCAACCATGTGGCGAAACTTCGCCGCAATGCGTGGGTGTTTAACAATAAGGAGCAATTTGAGGTTACTACAAGTCCAAAATCCTTGCAGTTAAAAGACAAGGAATCTGGAGCAGTCGTTGTAGAAGTAAAGGTTTTGGACAAAGGCAATATAGAAATTCCATGTGGGGAGTTTTACACTCATATAGGTAACCTACTGGAGATTACTCCTCAGTATTGGCGTATTGGTGGGTTGACAATGAGCAATAACATATTTGATGGATGTGGCGGTACTGTGGAAATCGGGTGACTGATATTGTGAGTGCTATTCTAGCATGAGAGTATAGTGAAGTTTCAAGCTATCCTCAAACCTCACTGGCCTAGTGTAGCGTTCCATCGTTTGACTTCTATTTAAAAGAGCAAACTGGGCACTGGTCAATGGAGCATTTTAGAAAAACATCCCCATAAGAAAGGGTAAATATCGGGGGCTACCCGATATGGCTGGCCCCACTCGCTTACAGATATGCAAATCTTGGAGCACCTATTGGCACTTAATTTGGAACGTGCAGCAGTATAATCCTTGTGTATAGCTAAGGCTAGAGGACTGAACATAGAGAGCAAATATTTCACCCCAACGGCTGCTTATAAAAACTTCAGGCTATCCTTATATTCAACCGACCTGGTGTATCGCTACACCGTATCCAAGCTATCCCATCTATCCCAACTTCTCTCTGTATGACCTTAGCCGGTTTTTGACTTGGAGTAAATTCCCAGAGTGGAGATAGAAAACACAAGTTTATCTGAAAACAAATTGACCCGTAGCACCATAGCACGGCTCCAGACCGCTTTCAGCTTCAGGTTGTGAACATTTAGCTTTGAGTCCCTGCTACTTAGGCATATGTGTTCACAACCTTGTATACCTTCAAAGCATCCTCAAAGGTTAGCGATTGGGCATAGTGGCTGACCATATCGGGAGACTCCCAACCACCTAAGCTCTGAATAACCTTGTTTGACAGTCCTGATTTGACGTTGTGGACACAGAAGCCACGCCTAAAGCTGTGAGCATTACACTTTATACCCATAGCTTCTCCTAACCTTTGTAGCATAGTCTGTATTCCGTGAGTGGTTATTCCTAGGTCGTCATGCTTGGTGAACCAGTCCTTTACAGCACCATTACCAGCTAGAGCCTTGCGATAGCGATTGCCTTTGCCCAAGACGGTAACTGTTCCTTCAGTCCAGTCAAAGTCCTTAGCCTTCACGCTGGCAGCTTCAGATAATCTCATTCCTGAATACCATAGCAGGTTGAGAGTAACTTTGTCCCTCTCGGTAAGAGCATGATTAACCAGAATGTCTAGCTGTTCCTTTGATATGGCTGGCAGTATCTTCTTTTGCCTTCGTGGTGGTAATACCTTCTCAATAGGATTGTTGGGAAGCTGGTCAGTATGATATAGCCACCTGCAAAGGGTTTTGATACAGCGGTAGTAATTATGTTTGGCATTACCGCAGGTAAGGGAATTGATATAAGCGTTGATTCCTTCTGGATTTAACGGATAGCCAACAAAGTTATCAAGGGTCAGGTGGTAAATTTCTATGGTCTTAGGACTTGTGCCTGATGGTCTGGATTTGATAAACTTATCAAGAAGCTCTTTTGTGAACTGTTCACAACTTTGATTGCCGTTATCAGACAAAAAATAGCTTTGCGGGAGCAACTCAGCTGGTAGAGTCCCTGCCTTACAAGCAGGTTGTCGCGGGTTCGAGCCCCGTCTCACGCTCCAGATACAAAATTGGCCGGAAAACCGCCTTGAACAGCGGTTCTATTTTTTAAAACGCTTAATCCGATCGGCCACCAGCAGGTCCAAATTTGGGAGGGTAACAAGGGCTAACTTAGCAGGTCTATCCTCTCTGACTTCCCGTCCTTATCGATATGCTCGATGACGATGGGGAAACCTTTCTTATCACCCAGGCTGACCTTGCTCCGTGCAAGCTCGAGCAGATCCATCGGATTAACACATCCCTCGGGTGGATTAACTCCCTCCGCCTTCACTTTTCCCGTGGCCATAAGAATTACCCCGAGCGCTGCGGGAATGCCTGTACCCTCGCCCATTCCCAGCCCTCTAGAGGACAGGGAGAAGATGTAGGTGTTGTTTTCACCGTTCTTATAGCCTCTTACCACTATTTTGAGGCAACCCATGGGCTCAATAAGCCCCGCCTCCTTCATCAATCTCTGCCTTTGCGATAGTATGAAAGCTACTGCAAATTCAAGGGGGACAATCCGTTGGCCTTGAACCTCAATCGGCTTCTCACCGGTGATGCCCAGCCTCACCATACCTTTTATCAGTTCCGCGTAGGCGGGCGGCAATACCAGTCCGAGGTTTGTAACCCTCTTTATGCCCTTCAGGTACTTTGGCAGCGTTATCGTCTCAGGATGCGGATAGGCATACACGCTGTATGTGCCCACATTTTGAAACTCGACCTCTTCTTCGAGCGATCTCCCGCTCTCCTCGAAGAGCCTGACCGTTGTGAACTTGCCATCCAGGAACATCGGGACGCCCATTTCCATGGAGTGAATTCTGTGCTTCACCACCGCCGGTCCTTCTACCCTTTCGCCGCCGTGGGCATGGTATACATCGACCGCCTCAACCTGCTCCAGAAGCGAATCGGCGCAGAACCTGACCAGCACGTTTGCCACACCGGGGGAGCTGCCCATTCCGATAAGTGCCGAAATGCCGGCCTTCCTCGCATCCCCGTCCATGTCGAGGAGCTTCTCGGTGGCGTCGAAATCGTCGCAGACATCGACGTAGTTGACCTTGGACTCGATCACTGACTTCAGTATGGTGGGGCCGTACTTGTAATAAGGGCCGACACAGTTTAGAACAACCGATGAGCCGGAAGTTGCGTCTCTTATGCTCTGAGGGCTTGACGCATCAAGTTTAACGGCTGAAACACTATCCGGTCCCAGCCGCTTCACCATTCCCATCGCCGTTGCGATCTCAATATCAGCAATTATCACTTCAGAGAACACTCCGCTCGAAACGAGGGTTTCAACGGCTATACTGCCGACCACTCCACACCCTCCCAGTACAGTAACCTTCGACATAACACTCTCCTTATGTACCTAAACAGTAATGCCTTTGCCAAACGGGTCGCCCCATTGCTTGAGTACAACATCCAGCTCCGGGTGCTCCTTGGCATACTCTTCCAAGGTGATTCCGTTTACTGTTGCATCGATTGCCTGGCGGAATGCTTTCCCCCCGGCAATCGGGCCCTGAGGATGGGCATGGATTCCGCCTCCTGAACCTATAACGATGTCATTCCCAAGGTCTGCCATCGCTTTCGGCACCATGGATGGCGTGATACCACCGGACGGCATTGGGAAGGTCGGTTTTAAATGGTATAGCGGGAAAGTCAGGTTCTTGGCAACATTCTTGAATTTATCAGGAATTACCGGGGCCTTCCCGTAGGGGGCGGGTATAACGACTACATCGGCCCCGGCAAGGCGCGGCAGCTTCCCCAGTACGATGTGAGAGCTCATGCCGTGCAGAGGTGACATATACATTGCGCCGGCAACATCCATGTGGGCAAGGATAGGCACGTTAATGCTCGGATCCTCTGCCAGGGCCTGTAAAACAGGCAGTCCAACAGCCAGGTAGTTTACCATCAGCGCATTGCATCCCAACTCTACGGCGCGCCTGGCATTGTCGAAAACCTTTGGCAATTTGTCCGTTATGTTCACAGTGTACAGGGTGTGTTCACCGGTCTCCTCGTAGACCTCTCTCTCGATCTCCATGTATCGCTTAACTCGACCCTCCACAGAATTAAATGATGCGTCGGCTATCAGTTCGTCATCCTTGATGATATCGCATCCCCCCATAGCCGCTTGCCGGAAGAGGTCGGCTCCAACCTCGAGCGGATAGCCTGTGCACGGCTTTATCATGTTGTTAAGCAAGGGTCGATTCGGGATCCCCAGGATTTCTCTAATGCCTGCGATGCCAAATTTCGGCCCCGTGAACCCAGCGACAAATTTCTCGGGGAATCGGATATCCAGCAGCTTGATATTCCCACCCATTGAAATATTTCCCACCACAGATGTCAGTAGCATCGGTATCTGTGAGCCTATGTTAACCTCGGGATAGGCTACTTGGATAATCCAGTTCCTGGTTTCCACAGACGGCGGCACGCTAAACTCGTAGTCCGGCACCTCGTACACGCCGAGCACCTTGGCCACGTGGTGGCGGCGCACTTCCGGGGTCTCACCCGGAACGGCTACCCAGGTGCCCGTGCTCTGCTCGACAGCGAGGGCCATAGATAGAAGCGGAATAGGCATTTCTGCTGGGAAAGAGGCCAGATAGGTGGCGATAAGATATTCATCATAATCCACACCATCAGGTAATGCCAGAGGGAGCCCCAGGATTTCATCTACATTCATTTAGATACCTCCTTGCACAAACGCGCTTCATCCGATCTCTTTTCATTGAGTCGCCTGTAGAAACGTCGAAGGCTTCCGTATGCCTCCTGGTATGAATGGAACAGCAAGTCGTAGATCTGGTAGTTTTCCTCTTGCGGCGAAAAGACCCTTTCTACCTTCACCACGTTCTTCAGAGTATCGAAACTAGGATATATCCCGAGGCCAACTGCTGCTATGAGAGCAGCACCGACCGCTCCTGCTTCCTGAGGGTCATGGACAGCCTCAACCTTTCTTCGGGTCACATCTGCCAGGATCTGCATCCAGGGCTTGCTCCTCGCCCCTCCGCCTACGACGCGGAGACTGGGAAGGGAAAACTTGAATCGCTGATCCACAATTTCAACGATCCATCTAATATTATAGGCCACTCCCTCGTAGACGGCACGCAGCAGGTTCTCACGGGTATGGTCAGCGCTCAGGTTAAGAAAGCTGGAGCGAACGTTACAGTCTCCCACGGGTGCCCTCTCTCCATACATCCACGGCGTGAATATCAGGTAGTCGGAACCCGGGGGAACCCCGCCGACCTTCTCGTCCAAGAAGGCGTAGGTGTCGGGAATCCTGGGGTCTATTTTCTCCGATGTGTATAGCTCATCGCATACCCACTGAAGGCAGGCTCCGGCAGTTTCCGTCTCAGCGAACAGAAACGCCTTCTCTGGGTCTGCAGACTGTATCGTTGCCGCTCCGCATTTACCCCGCAGTTTACGTTCTGTGACCACTGCTACCCAGCCGGATGTGCCGAGATAGACATGCCCTTCACCTTCAGCGACCGCGCCTGAGCCGACGGCGGCACAGGGAGCGTCTCCTGCGCCAGCCATAACCGGTGTCCCCTCCAGCAGCCCAAATTCGGTGGCCGCCTCTCTCGACAGGACTCCGACCTGGTCGATGGAACGCACCAGGGGTGGAAATTTCGCAGGGTCAAGCCCAACATAGCGGAAGATGCTCTTAAGCCAGGTCTTCTTCTTGAGGTCAATTCCGAAGACGGATGCGCCGGTCCACTCCATGACCATGTTGCCGGTGCTCCGATAAACGAGGTAGCCATTGACATCGAGGAAACAACGCATCTTATGGTATATATCGGGCTCTTCAGCTTTGAGCCAGAGCAATTTAGGTATGCCATCCTTTCCGCACAAAGTGGCGCCTGCCAGCAGTGCGAAAATACGAGCGTTAATAAACCTCCTCATCACCCTCTGCGCCTGCCGGCAAGCCCTGTTGTCAAGCCAGATAATTGCGCGCCTGAGCGGTATCCCCGCTGAATCCATAGGCACAATGCCGAGCATCTGCGTGCTATGGGTAACGCATAACACATCGCCTGGGGAAACACCTGTCTCTTCCAGGAGACGCCTGGTGGTGCTGGTTACCGCGTTCCACCAATCTTCGGGCTCCTGCTCAGCCCAATCAGCCTTCGGGTAGTGGACCCTGTAAGGCTCGGAGCATTTGCCGTGCACCTTACCCTCCGTGTCCACCAGAACTGCCTTGTTCATGCTCGTCCCCACATCATGGGCGATTATGTAATTGGCCATTTACCTCCGCTCCTGCAACATTGTGATAGAAAAGGAGTTTTCAGCACAATAGCACCACTTGTTGCCAAATGCAACTTTAAATATTGGTTATTACAATCAAGAGCCTTCACCTGCAACTCGAAAGACCAATATTTCAAGATTCCCGACCAGCAAGAAGTGAGGGTATATCTTTTTACCTTTTACGCTATGGCTTGAACGCACTCATGACCAACCAATAGCGCTTGGCGTGGTGGCATTCGATATTGTTCAGCCCCGCCTGTTGAAAGAGCGACTCCAGATCCTCCGGATGGAAGTAATTAGTCCCCACCTTTTGATAGTACCGGTTAACGAACTTCTTTGAAAGCTGTCCCGGTATCCAATTCCTCAGAGCGGCGGTCGTAAAGCGTCCGCCCGGTTTGAGCACGCGATTAACCTCTTTAAGAACTCTTAGAAGATCAGGAATAGGGAATAGATGGATTGTCGCGCAGCAAGTGACTACATCGAACTCATTTTCTGGAAATGGGAGATCCAATGCATTGCCGTGAATGAATAGGAGGTTATCAAGCCCTTCAGCTCGTGCCCGAGAACTCGCATAGCTCAACATCGGGACGGATAGGTCCAATCCCACCACCATTCCGCGATTCAGCCTTTTAGCGAAGGATCGTGAGTAGATTCCTGAGCCGCAACCGAGATCCAGAAGGATTTCATCGCCTTCGAGTTTTGCGGCTTGGATGATCATCTCATATTCCCTGTCGAACGAGATTCCTGAGATGAGAGAGAAGCCCGGGCCTTTGCGGAACCATCGGCTCTCGTATATTTCGATGAACGGTTTCCATTCCATCAGGGACTGCGAGAGGCTTCTTTGGCGTGATGAGGCGGGCAGGAGGCCGATCACACCTTCCTTCACTGGAAAAGAGGCACTGCAATCTGTGCAATGAATCTCGCCGTCGGCCTTCGATTCAAGGGACAGTTGGCCTGTTTTGCAGTTCGGGCACAAGATCCTTAATTGCATGGCTTTGTGCATGCTACAAAAAATCCTTCTATATTAATCCAGTTTTTACGGCAATTATCGACCATTTGTATGTTATCTTGCAGAAATGGGACCTTTAGGCACTGGATATAACGGTTACCTCATGGTGCAGAGCTCTGCCCAAAGATGGCACCATTATAGCTTGTTCTCGACAATAAAACATAGGATTGTAACCTGACGATTTCCTCCTTTATTAACTGGAGCCGGCGTATGAGGTGAGAGCACTAGAACAGGGTGTCGGGCTCAGGGATGCGGGTTGGCCATACGGCCGTAATAGCTGCACAGGTGGGGGTTCATGTATGCAACGATAAGCCTGTGGATGCCGGTTACAAAGTGCCTAGTATGCTTTGTGGCGAAGGCGGCATTATCGTAGGTTGCAGGGGGAGGCGTTGGAAGTTCATGAAGGAGTTGCAAAATTGGAAAGCTAGGTTGTGCTGATAAGATAAGACACTGCTGTATGGTATCATGCTGGTAGTCTGCGGAGTATCGCCGCGGCATAAATGACACATAACGCCCAACTGTGAAGTCTGAAACTAGGTTGCGATGGAGATGGCTCCCACCTCTTAGTGAGTTTGGGAAAGTTGGTACTGCCCAGAGACGTCATACTGAGACACTCTACTGTCAATAGACATCACCTCCTCTACATCCACCAAGCAGAGTCTCCCCTAGCAGTAAATGGAGGAACTTAGTTATTTCGAAATCCGTTGAGCCAGCTTGGTCTTACCCACTATACCCCGTACGCCTTACGATATTCTACTACAATTGGTGATATAATACCGTAAGGAACATAGAGGGCAAAGCCGTACCATTAGGCTTCAGCCGCTGGGCCATGGCAGGTAAAAAGATGGAAACGTCGGGGGCAACTCGGTCTAGGATCGAACGGATGAAGGAAAAGCTGCTTTCCTCCCCTTACGAGGTCTGTATCGAGAGGGCTTGCCTCTATACAAAGAGCTATCAGGAAACGGAGGGGCAGCCATCAGCTGTAAGGGCGGCAAAGGCCTTGGCTAAGACGCTTGCCGAGATGACCATCTACATCTGGGAAGAGGATCTCATTGCTGGCAATAGAACAAGCAAGCGCCTGGCCGGGGTCATCCCTATAGAGCGCGGTGACATTAGTGCTGTCCTCGAGATGGATATGGACACGATGGGAAAGAGGAAACGCCCTTTTATGATAAGCGAGGATGATAGGAGGGTCTTAAGGGAGGAAATCCTGCCCTACTGGAAGGGAAAAACGATTCGAGACAAGAAAGCTACCCTGTGGGCCGAAAGGGGCTTAATGAAAGTAAAACTCCTCGGCGAAATCGGTAGAAATTGCCCAAACCTTGCCATGGATATATTCGATGTCCAAGGGCATCTGGTTCTGGGACATGGGAACGTGATGCGTCAGGGTTTCAGCGGAATCAAGGAGAGGTCAAAGGAGCACTGGGAGAAACTGCAAACAGAGAATCCTGACGACAGAAAGAACGCGGACTTCCTCCAGGCGGTGATCATCTGCTCCGAGGGCGCCATCGCCTTCGCTCACAGGTTTGCTGGGGAGGCAATGAAGCTAGCGGAGAATGAAGCAGATCCGAGGAGAAGGGATGAGTTGCTAAGAATAGCGGATAATTGTCGATGGGTTCCTGCCAATCCCCCCAGAACATTTTATGAAGCAATGCAGTGCCTGTGGTTTACCCAGGTGATTGCCCAAATCAGCTATGGTATGGCTGGAACGTTCGCCCTAGGAAGGGTAGATCAATATCTATATCCATTCTACAAGAGAGATATTGAGCAGGGGATAATCACCAAAGAAGAGGCTCAGGAGCTTATTGAGGAGCTTGAACTCAAACTGACATCTAATATACTGTTGCTGCCTGAAATGGGGATAGAGGTTTCCAGTACACTAGGTACAAGCCCACAGCCAATAACCATAGGCGGCCTGACCAAAGATGGTAAGGATGCTACAAATGAATTGTCTTGGATGATCTTGGAAGTATCCGAGAAACTGAAGGCCGTAATCAACAACCTAGCGATAAGGATTCATAGCAAGACCTCTGATGATTTCATACTGAGGGCATGCCGGGTCTACAGGTCAACTTCAGGACAGGCATTCTACAATGATGAAGCAGTCATTCCAGCGTTGCTAAGCGACGGATACAGCTTGGAAGACGCTAGGGATTATGCCATCGTTGGCTGCGTTGAGCCTACCGGTTCTGGGGACACCTTTGCCTGCACCGGTGGCAACGATCTTAAGCTGGGAGGGGTCTTGGAGATGGTGCTCACCAACGGCGGTTATCGCCTGATGGGTGGGCAGGGGCTGCCAACAGGAGACCCCACAAGGTTCGAGACCTTCGATGAGGTTATGGACGCTTTCCGCAGGCAGCTAGAGCACAATGTAAAGATGGCAGTCGATGCGGTGAACATAAAGGATGCTATCTACCAGGCAGAATTCCCTGCACCCTTCGTCTCCGCCACTCTGACGGGCTGTGTTGAAAGTGGAAGGGACGCAACGGACGGTGGAGCGCGCTACAACTTCGGCTCAATCACAGCGAGGGGTTTAGGCACTACTGCAGACTCACTGGCAGCGATCAAGAAACTCGTCTTTGATGACCGAGTGCTCACCGTTTCGGAGCTGGTTGAGCTGCTGGAAACGAACTTCGAAGGAAAAGATGAGCTGCGACATTTATTAATCAACCGAGCTCCCAAGTACGGAAACGATGAAGACTATGTAGACCTTATAGCGAAGGAGATTGCGGAGCTCTTCTGTCGTGAGGTAACCGAGCACCAGAGCATCAGGGGAGGGCACTTCAGGCCATCGTTCTACTCCTATGGAACCCATGTCCTCGACGGTCTGTTCCTGGGTGCTACCCCTGATGGCAGAATGGCAGGAGAAGCGCTATCAAACGGCATATCCCCAGTAAATGCCCGGGAGAAAAAGGGGCCAACGGCAGTGCTCAACTCCGCAGCCAAACTGGAGCATACGCTAATATCCAATGGGAATGCCTTGAATCTCAGACTCCTTCCCTCCCTAGTTCAGGATGAGGCGGCGCTAGGAAAGGTTGCGTCGTTGGTAAAAACCTATTTCTATTTGGGTGGCATGCACCTGCAGTTCAACGTGGTCTCCAGCGAAACGCTGGAAGATGCCCAAAAACATCCGCAAGACTATAGGGATTTGGTGGTCAGGGTCTCCGGATACAGTGCCTTCTTTACGGATCTGGGCAAGCGCATTCAAGATGACATTATCGCCAGGACAGAGTTCGGCCCTTAAGTTCGGTCTTATACAGCCATCGCGGACGACTCATCACGAAGCTGACTCTCCAAATGGTCAAAGACTCCAAGAAACGAGCTAGACAGCGCTCCACATTTGACATGCATACCAAGCTTGTCGGCGGTGGTCGCTGGCCAAAGCCTGTTGAGATAAACCTAAGCCAGGGCAGCCTTATACGTGCAACAATAACACTGTGGATGGCTATCACAAAGTGACTAGTATGCTTTTTGTAGCTAAGTCGGCATTAAGGTAGGTTGCAGGTTGGATATTAGAGAGGGGGGCCACCCATACTCGGGTAGACCCCCATAATCCCCGCATGGCTGGGCTCTTTGCGCCGTTATAGCACTTGAGCAACAACAAGTACCTGCTATAGCCTTTGTCTGGCTTGCCGTTGCATTACACACATCGCGAATTTCCCATCGCCTTTTCAGCTATTGCTAGAAATGATTTGGGCCAGTTCGTCCAGGATAGGTTGTAGGGCATCAGGAACTGCACCATCCATAGTATATACTGTATGTTCCTTACCCTCTGCTTTGTAGGAAATCACGTATTCGAAAAAATCAGCGCCAGTATCAGCAGGGAGGTACTTGTCGTTTAGACTAAAAAAGTCCGCGTCGTCCAGAAGATATATCAAATGCTTTAATCGGTTCGGCTCAAGTGTGAATTCTCCTTTAGTGTGTTCGCGTTGGAGTTCACAATGTCCACCATCGTCAATGACTAACTGATCATCAAGGCCAGCTATGCCGCCGCTACGGTGGTAACTTAGCATGATGTTGCTGGCACTAGTTATCCAGACTGCGCTAGTCACGATCGCAATACAGGCCAGGACCATAACCACGATCACAATATGCTTCATATTATAGCTCATCTTTTTGTACATACCTTTTTTTGTCTTTACTTTAGCAATATTTGCCTTTGTCATTACCTACTTCCTGCCATGTAGGTGTGATGATACTATCGGGGGCATAGGCTGTCAATGCTGTGGGCAAAAAGAGAGGGGTTACCCATTTTAGGGTAGCCCCCCGTATTCCGCCTGGCTGGGCTACTCACCTAAGAGGTAGGTTCTACGTTTCTTTTATCAGCTCAACTTTTTTATTGATGTGTACTGTTTACGACGGTTGCGATCTTTTTCGTCCACGTAATGCAGAGATAACCATAAGGATTCCTATTATCAGCGCTATTATTCCCCCTACGACAAATCCAATACCTACCCCGAATATCCAGGAAGCCTTCACACCAACGGACACGTCTGAGTCTATATCACGTGAACCGTCCTCGTTCATTAGTACCAGCGAATAGGTGCCTGTCTCCAGTTCCCATTCTAGAACCTGGGTTCCGGTGCCAGATGTTGACTCCATCCAGAATGTCTCAGAGGTTGGGGCTGTAGGTGAGGAATTACCCGGGTGATTTTTATAATCCACATCGAAGCCATCGGAGTGGATGCTAAAGTGGATGATCTCGTCATACTCGACATCGCTTAGGTAGCCTGTTAGATATGATTCCTGAGCTACTCCTATAAAGATTCCTTTGGAGTCGTCATTGTTTGTGCCTTCTACCTTGAAGGTAACTAAGTCACCCAAATCCCAATCAATATTCCATCCCCACCCCCAATGCCATTCATCGTCTATATCTATATCGGCAGACTCGGTCACAATTGCGTAGGAATCTCTTGCCAGCTGTTCGGTTTCGGTAGTGATAAATCCGTCATCATCGGTCCATACCATATCAGCCCATAGCAAGGTCCCACCGCCGATTAGGAGAGGTATGGACACTAGAAAGAGTAGGATTCCGAAGATAAGAAGTATTATTCGCCCAATGCTCATGATATTACCCCCTTTTTAAATATACGCCTTTACCACGTGTTGGTGAATAGTAGTCTATGTTTATTTAATTGTCAACCGTACGCGGTCTCAGGGAGCCGTAAGCACGTGCGAAAGCGTAGAAATGATTAGCGATACTTATGGCTTTCACAATCCCCCGTTTTCTTGGAGAGAATAGTGTGATTGCCCCTATCGTTTCGCTGAAGTACAGCATCGAGCAGTCACCGACACGCTGTGCTAGCGCAGCAAATCACAGACCTCCTTGAACAGACCGGCCAAGCGGGCCCCAATGATAATTATTGACTTTTGCATCTGTTCCCTCCTTAAACAGGCGTCTTTCCTATTCTCAGGTGTCAAACTAACATTCTAGGCAGTTCATATTAACCAGAATGGGTAAATCACAGGCTAATTTATGCTGGGGCATAGTAGGCGAATAAGCGGCTGTTGTCAATAGCCAGTCTCTTCCAATACAAGATGAGCCTGGGGGGAGTATCGATTTCTAACGCAAGATGAGCCTGAGAGATTCAGGCAGCTCGTTTATGATTGGGACATGCGACTGATCATGAACGACGAACAATTACAGACGGTAGAGCAAGTAAGGCAGTTTATAGAGGGGAGTGAGGCGGTAGAGTTCAGGGGCGTAACGGCCAAAGAGAAATACAACTGGATAGAGGAGGTGCTGATAAGGTTTAGCTATCATCGTATTAAGAGAGCTGAGAAAGGGGTGATACGGCGGTACATACAGAAGGTTACAGGATACTCCAGGTCACAGGTATCCAGACTGATAGCGGAGTACAAACGGACGGGGAGGTTGAGGAGAACGCGATACAGGAGACACTGCTTTCCCAGGAAGTATACCCCATCAGAAGTGGGGCTATTAGCCAGAACCGACGAATTGCACGAGTGGTTAAGTGGACCAGCCACGAAGAAGGTCATGGAGAGGGAATATGAGGTTTATGGACACGCTGAGTTCGGGAATATTTCCCGGATGTCTGTAGCCCATTTATACAATCTGCGAAGGAGTAACATCTATCGGGGCATGAGCAGACGATTTACCAAGACGAAACCTGTCGTATCTAAAATTGGCGAGCGGGCGAAGCCGGAGCCGAAGGGGCAGCCCGGTCATATCCGGATAGATACAGTTCATCAGGGTGACCTCAACGGTCAGAAAGGGGTATACCATATCAATGCCGTGGATGAGATTGCGCAGTGGGAAATCGTATCCTCGGTGGAAAGGATATCAGAAGCTTATCTGGTGCCGGTACTGGAAATCATGTTGGCAAAGTTCCCCTTTATCATCCGGGGGTTTCACTCTGATAATGGGTCAGAATTTGTAAACCATATAGTAGCCAGGCTGTTGAACAAACTACTGGTCCGTTTCACCAGATCAAGGCCCAGGCATCCTGACGATAATGGCCTGGTGGAGACCAAGAATGGCTCAGTGATACGTAAAAACCTGGGATATGCTTATATCCCACAAACATGCGCCGAATTGCTTAATGAGTATCACAGAGACTATCTAAATCCGTATATCAATTTCCACCGGCCCTGTTTCTTCCCGGTGTCTGTTATCGACCATAAGGGTAAGATCAGGAAAACTTATCCTTATAAGATGGTGAGGACACCCTATGAAAGGCTGAAATCTTTGCCCCAGGCTGAGAGTTACCTGTGCCCCGGCGTAACCTTTGAAAAACTGGAGACAATTGCTAATCAAATGAGCGATAATCAATTTGCAGAAAGGATGGTAAAAGCTCGTTCCAATCTCTTTGAGCAAATCTTGAGATTTGCTAACCGGGTTGCCTGACCCCCTTTATTCAGGCTCATTTTTCAATTAGAATAGAGTTGCTATATAACAAAGGGGCCACCCATCTCGGGTAGCCCCCCCCATAATCCGCCTGGCTGGGCTACTATAATATTCATGCGTGCGCCTATTGCTGGGTATTATCCTTATGCCAGCATTTTCTTCATCTCCGCCCAGTCAATTACTGACGCCGGGTAGATGCCATCTATAGGTACATTTTCCATCTTGGCGCACGCATCTATTATCGCTTGCTCTGAGGGTGCTTCCCATAGGCAGACCATCTTTCCGGCTCCAACCGCTGCCCAAGTAGTAATACAGTAGGCGTCTGTGGTAAAGCTATCTATTGTGGCCTTAGTGATGGTCATTTGGTTCACGCTCGTCGCTGACTTTGGGTCTATGGTGTGAATCACCAGGTACCTTGCCATCTTAGTTATCTCCTTTTCTATCGAATTTATCGGGCTGTTTAAGTGCAATTAGCCGACCACTCCACCGCTCCCAGGTGAAGAAGTCAGCTTTTATCTAGCATAGGCATTACCTCCCTCGCTTTATATGCAGTGAGCCAGGGCTGCTTCTGCAAAATGCGCAATAGGCTATCATAGGAAGGGAATAATACTCCGTAATTCTTAGTTTGTCAATCCCAGTGTGATTGGAGCGCGGGAACAGGCCGTCAGGCTCAAGGATGCGGGTTGGCCGGATGCGGATTGGGGGCCGTAGGCATGTGGGCTATAACAGAGGGGGCACCCATTCTCGAGTAGCCTCCTATAATCCGTCTGGCTGGGCTCTTTTCGCTATTATACGTCCCATATATAGGTTGTTGCTAATGATTGTACTCTAGTCTGACTTGGTAAAAGCACAGAGCACAAAGTACCCCTGGAGAGAGTATTCTTTCCCCCAGGGGAGTTTATGATGCCCTTGACCGAGGAACACACCATTATCAATCCTTCTGAGTTGGTCAACTAGGCCAAACATACGCGAAGGAAAGCGGGGATAGGTTATAGAGAGACAGGGGTTCCGGTCAGTCAGCGACTTATTAACATAGGTGTCAATTGGAAATCGTTGAGGAAGAATTCGATTCCGGAATAGATTTATCCCTTTCCCTCTTTTCTCCTCATCGAAAAGAGTGATGAAACTCTTCCCTTTCCAGCGAGCCAAAGGGTTATCAAAGAAGATTTTGAGTGCTAACTTTCTCCACAACCCTGTTTTCGGATTCAATGCCAGAAGGCTTCCTACGGTGTCTCCTTCAATTTCTTTAAAAAGGGGTGCCTTACCTTCTTCAAACAATGGATGTAGGTCGTCAAAGGAATATTCTCGAAATCTAGCTATAATTGTTTGGACATCTTCAGTGGAATTAGGTTTTACAGACATATTTATCATCCTCCTTTAAGGCTTTAGGCAGTGCCACTCCATCTTTATGATCTCTCTTCTTTTTCTCATGAATGGAGAATACTCCGCAACTCTTTGCTTGTCAACATAGCATGGGAGGGACTTAAGGAAATGGGAATCATTGGAGATGGTCAAAAGATACACCAGGTCGGTTGAATATGAGGATAGCCTGAAGTTTTTATAAGCCGCCGCTGGGGTGAAGAGTGCATTATATTTAGTGTGATGAAAATCACATACAAACTACAGCGCATGGGGGTATAGTGAATGTTGGATAGTTTGGGTAGTAATAGAGTTGTGCTCTATTGCTATCGATGGTTGAGGGCCAAGGCATGTTGCCTTGGCCCTTCTTGTAAGAAGCTCTAAATTAAGATTCATCAGGTGGATATCCAATTTCTTCGGCCACTATCTATCTTACACCATCTCTAAATCCTCCTGCCCGGGCTACTCGCTCTGGCAGCTTTAGTGGTAGCTTGATATAGTATTAGGTGGCCGTTGGGGATATGTGCCTTAATCAATAGGGCTATCGGTTTGAGGTTTGCCTTGTACGTTACTTGAGGGTAAAAACCGATGTGTAAAGTAATATCACCTGGGGATATTCAAGAAAGGGGCTATCCATTTGGGGAAGCTCAATTCCTTAATATGCCGAATCATTATTCTAGCCCCCAAATAAGATATATTCCTCCCCATAGCGCAATAAAAGAGAGAATCGCCCCTATCAAGACATGATTCCAAGTGCTTCTCCTTGGGGGCTTACGTAACATTTTCCCTAGAGGAAACATTTGTACGGTTGCATAGAGAAGCCACAAACCCAAGATTAGTAACACCATACCGAAACCAAGGCTCACTCCCACTCCTTCAACCCCTTTCCATAGCCTTCCTATTATCCCCCCAAATCCGCCTGGCTGTGCTCTCTGCGATATTATAGCACTGTAGCAACAACAGGCATGTGGATGGCCATCACAAAGTGACTAGTATGCTTTTTGTGGTTAAGGGGGAGTTGATACGAAGCAAGGAGACACTGTGACCATAAAAGACTTAGGCAAGTGGGAAGCCTGGAGATGGTGCAGCGTTATACTCGCTCTGTGAGCTAGAGTGATGGCTTGAAGTTTTATAGGCGGCGATTGGGGTGAAAGGTTAGCTTTCTCGGAAGGCTATCCTAGCTATCACAGAGATACAGCACTTAGCATACTAACCTACCGTATATGTTCCTGTGCCGATTGCTATGAGACACTGTTTTTCATTATATAATTCCATGCGGGTGACCGCCAACTTTTTACCAGTACGTAGTACAGAAGCAGTTGCAGTGAACATCTTGCCTTTACCTGGCCGTAGATAGTCAACCCTTAAGTCAACTGTACTCATGTTTTTGAATTTCTTAACTAGTTCTTGCAGGGGTTGTCCTTTTATTTCCTTTAGCATTTTCCAAGCAACCACGGTGCCTCCTATTATATCTATCATGGCTGATATAACTCCGCCATGCAGAGCTCCATTCCCAGGGTATCCACGCAATTCATCTCGCATTGCAAGCTTGATATATATATTGTCGGCATCCATAGGCCCAACCGTGATGCCCAGGAATTCAAAGAAGGGCGGATACCTTCCCTGCAGACCAATTTCCCCTAGTAAGCCCTGATACTCGTCGTTAAAACCTTGCAAAGTTCCTGTCCCAGCTTTCTGATAGGAAATTCGATGACATTGCATTCAGTATACTTATATACTGCTGGTATGCATCCAATTTGTCAAGCTGACAGCCAAAAAAAAGCGGTGCAGCGATATACTCTCTCTGTCAGCTTTATTGATAGCCTGAGGTTTTACAAGCCGCCCGCCGCCAAGATATCCCCGGTTCGTTCCGTAGGGGTATGCGGCTGAACTTATACCTAGGATAACCCACCATCATCGCCGCATAGACTTGGTGGCCTTGCGGAAGCTCAAGCGCCTCCGTCAGCGGAGGGTAAGCGCCGCAAGCTACCTGGAAATAGCCTGCCCAGCATGCCCCCAGGTCCAAGGAATACGCCGCCAGCTCCAGATAGGTCATGGCGATGATGCAGGCCGTTTCACCCGGGGGCCCGTACGCCTTATCCGCGTGGGCCATGATGATATGGGGTGCGCTGCGTAGTATCCTATCCTCGCCTCTATCCCAGGCGTCCACCAGCCTGTCGAAACCCAAGTCGGTGGCTACCTTCGGATTTGCCTCGACTATGGAGCGCATCCACTCTGCCACTAGACCAGCGAGGCGCCGAGTCTCCTTCGTGTCCTCAACAATTAGCCACCGCACCGGCTGAGTATTATGCCCCGATGGAGCGTAGCGGGCGATATCGATCAGCTTTTGCAGAGTTTCTCGCAGCACCGGCTTATCCTTATGAGAACGTACGGAGCGCCGTGACTTTAATAAAAGCTCGACCTGCTCAGCAGTTGGCAGCAGTTTCCTGCTCAGCGGGGCGCACTCCTCCGCGTCCATTATGTCAATACTGACGGCTGCGGTGGGGCACACCGCGACGCAGTGGCCGCACTTGATGCACCGTTCCTCGCCATCCTCAATCATAAAAGGCAGAGACTGCGGTCCTTCCATCTCGATAATTCGAGGCGGGCACTCTGCAACACACATGCCACAAAAGTTACACTTATCACAGTCTACTGATAATCCGCTCACTGCTACCCTCCTAGCCAAGGATCCGGGTGGTTTCAACCTGCGACCAATCGGTTATAGTGTCGGGTTTTTCATTGTACCCTCCCTCTCTATATCCGCCTGGCTGTGCTCCCTGCTCTATTATAGCACTGTAGCAACAACAGGCATGTGGATGTCGGTTACAAAGTGACTAGTATGTTTTTTATAGCTAAGGCAGTATTAAGGTAGGTTGCATGGGGGATATTAGAGAGGGGCCACCCATTCTCGGGTAGCCCCACATGATCTGATTGGCTGGGATAACCCACGTCACCCTCCCACCCTCTCCAGCACCTCTTGCGTCCTGCGCAGTTGGTAGCTCTATCTCAGGAAGTGGTACAATAATCGGTGCTGGTCAAGAGAACCATCAACACATTTATAAAGCTAATCTTAGATAAAGAGGAGGAAATTTATGAGTAGTATGAGTGAAGTTGACCAACTGATATTGATGACAAGGGGCCTCAAGCTCCATCCCTTAGAGGAATATATAGGCATTAGGTTTGAGATGCTGGATTCTGAAGGTATATGTGCAAAATTCACAATGCGAGATGATTTGTGCGGATATCCTGGGGGTGGCGTTATACACGGCGGAGTTATAGCTGCCGCGATGGATATTATGGGGGGCCATATAATTACCTGGACTCGGTTAAAGGATGTCGAAGATCAACCCCCTCACGAACAAGTGAAAAGGCTAAAAAATATTGGAACCATTGACTTGCGGGTTGACTATCTACGACCAGCCAAAGGTAAAGAGTTCACTGCGACAGCTTCTATTATACGCGCTGGCAACAAGATAGTGGTCACCCGATTGGAATTACATAATGATAAACAGATACTTGTAGCTGTAGGCACTGGAACATATATAGTAGGTTAATATAGTCAGTTTTGTCTGGCCTGCTGCCATTATGACATTTCTTACTTATGGTGGCTATAAGTAAAGGAGGCGCGTAAGGCTCTGGAACAGGCCATCGGGCTCGAGGATGCTGGTAATCTGAGCGCCAGTAGTATCTCTGCATGGGTGGGGATTCATGTGTGCGACAATGTCCATATGGATGGCAGTTACAAAGTGACCAGTATGCTTTTTGTAGCTAAGGCAGTACTGAGGTAGCTTACATAGGGAAGCAGTGGGGGGTTCATGAAGTAGTCACAATATTGCAACGAGAGGTTGTGTTGGTAAGACAAAGAGAGGATATGCTCGCCCTTTTATCTAGAGCGATAAACTAAAATATGATGTATAATTAACAAACCTCAGAATGCTAGCTGGAGCGGTGCTATAGTAAATATACGAAAATAGGAATAATAAAGGGAGGTATGATGGTAGCAATAGTTACAAAACTCAAAGCCAAGAGTGGAGAAGAAGGAAAACTAGAGAAAGCTTTGCGAGACGTACTCCCAAAGGTAAGAGCAGAAGAAGGAACATTAGTCTATAGCCTCCATAAAAAACAGGATGACCCGACAACATTGATGGTTTTTGAGAAGTTTAAGGATATGGACGCATTACTGGTTCATGGCACCGCACCCTATGTCAAAGATATGTTAGATACAGTAATGCCTCTTCTTGATGGAGATATGTCCCTTGAAATCTATGAGGAAATTGCATGATTTCCTGAGATAAGGCCATTGCAGCCTGTATAGTAGAGAGGCCATCTATTATCAGGTCGCCCCCAAATTTATCGCTATTTAATGAAGCATTTGCTCAGGGAATATACGTCCCCCCAGGGAATGCTGTAATCGTGCCGACAAGGTATTGCGCCACCAACTGCAGGTCTGCTGAGTCAAGTGTGACGCTGTCATTTACGTCAGCGGCGAGGAAATCATTGCCAGTCAGCGTTATTGTCCCCACTAAACCCTGGGCTACCAGTTGAAAGTCTGCCGAATCAATGGCACCATTGCCACTGCCCAGCGGGTGGATATCACCCTCCAGTCTCGGTGTCCCAATACAGAAGTTGCAATCATTAACTGGGCTTGGCGTTATCGGCTGTGGGTCGCCTGCCGTCCCATCATACATCGATTGCACCTCGATATCCAGGTCGCTGCACTCTCCAGTACTGCCTACCGCATTTAATGTAACGGTGGCAAATGTGAAAGTGCCGGTTGGACCCGGTGAAAACCCTGTGGCCGCTGACATGGTGGTAGTGCTGCCTACTGTATTCGAGTAAACAGTGCCAAGGTCTCCAGCGGCTATATTGCCCACAGTAACAACAGCCGTATCAACGGTAAGCGTTATGGTAGCTGAACCTATGCCATCTGGATCACTGGTAGTTATGGTAATATCGACATCGGCGGTCTCACCCTCTGGCGCACTCGCGCAATCAATAGCTAACGAGGTACCTGGAGTAGGTGTAACTGTTGGCGTAGGTGTAGGCGAAGGTGTCGGAGTGGGTGTAGGTGTTGGTGTGGGAGTAGGACCTCCAGTAAATTCCACCTTATCAAGCCAGC
This sequence comes from Dehalococcoidia bacterium, assembly GCA_035528575.1. NCBI lineage: Bacteria > Bacillati > Chloroflexota > Dehalococcoidia > Dehalococcoidia bacterium. Next base: position 40,160 of record DATKYK010000040.1, read on the forward strand.
CACAATCGCTGCCGCTATTTAGAGAGACGTCTTTGGTATATTCCCATTCCAGAATATGCGTACCAGAGCCTATGGAGTAGCCCTTCTGCTCCCAACCAACGGAGCCTGAAATCGATGTCTGTTGTGCCCCATCAATATAGAATTTAAGGTAATCATAGCCACTTTCGGAAGAGACTTTCCAATAAAACGTTAAGGCTCCGGGACCGCTAACTATAGTTCGAAGCCATGTGTATTGGCTATGGGTGATAGCGCCGCTTTGGGCGGCATCTCCATTGTAGTAGTAGGTGCTTGTCTGACCGAACCAATTGGCATTACCGCCGGTTGTCCATGGGAGCCCTGTGTTGTCTACTGCCTCCCCCAGGGTAACCGTTGGTGTAGGCGTAGGTGTAGGAGTAGGAGTAGGTGTTGGGGTAGGCGTGATTGTTGGAGTTGGACCTGCGCCTGTGGTTACTCTGGCCCGCAGGCAAGCGTTATAACCATAAGGCTCTAGATCATCCCAGGAGCTGCCATCGGTACTGTAGTAGCTCGCCCCGGTCTGTATCGTTGGCTCCACGATGCCACTTTCTTGCCCCTCCGCAGGCAAGGGGAAGTTATAGCCCGGCGTTGTCATCTCTACAGCAACACTAAACTGCTGGCCGTTGGTGAGCGAGACAGGGGTGCTCAGCGGTATTGAATAGTAGCCAAGCTCATCGCATGTTCCGGTCTGGTAGGCAAGCTGAGTTCCAAAGGAGCCATCGTAAACGTAAAGCTCATACCCTGCATTGTTGCTTGTTGTCCAGAACTCAACATGGGTTAGGTAGCCGTCCTGCCCCGAATTGAAGACACTGCCCATCCACAGGGTTGGACTACCCGCACCGATATCGGCTACATAGCCGGCTTCGTCCCAGTAATACAGATTCTCATTGGGGTCGTAGTCCTGGTAGCGATAGGAGGCCACCTCCTGCATGTTCGCCGAGCCGTAGCACAGATAGAAATACCCGCTATCCCCCCAGACGGTGCCCCAGCTATTCTTTACTATCCACGCCCCGGAGCCGCCACCAAGCGGGTGCGCTATGCCGTCATCCCACCCTACAATAGAGACGATGTGATTGCCATCTTCCGTGCACCCTGGATAGTAATAGATAGACCCCGGATATAAGTAGGCATCGTCATAATAAAAGGCCATGGAGACCGGACCGTAGTTGTAAATGGCATCCTTTACCGCGGCTGTATCGTTAGGGTCATCGGTTATCCAGCGATACCCCGTTACCCTCTTGATTGTGGAACAGCTATCGTCGCAGGGATCGGTGTTGATGGTGCCCGTGTTGTAGGGGTCACAGGACTCAAGCCTGGTTCCTTTCTTGGCGAGAAGATCGGCGGCAAGCCAGGACCAGCCACCTCCCATACAGCGGTTGTTAATCAGGTAGACCCATGACGGGTCGGTACAGCAGGCAACATTCTGTTCGGAGAAATTATACTCCACATCGTCCACGATCAAGACCCTCGATTCCAGTGCCGATAGGGTGCCGAATATCCAGCAGGTCCCGCAGGGATTCTGATTCTTAACCGGGGTCACATCGCCCGAATCCCTCCAGTCAAACGCGCTGGGCAGACCTACCTGTGCCCCTTCCCGCTGCACCGGGGTGTCCTGGAGGTGGCTCAGGTCCATCGGCGGGGGCAGATATCCGTAGAAGGGCTCCGGTGGATTCGCAATGCAGTCGATGAAGTCGGGATTGAGCGGCGCCGCCTCGAGCTTCTGCGGAGCCTGCTGCGACACTTCGGCGGCACCAGCCACCGCCAGCTGTTGTTGCAATGGGAGGTCGGTCACCGCTCCCTCTGGAGCCTGAGCCAAGGCAACTCCCATTAGACCAAAGGCAAATCCAACAATGAGGGCAATGGCCAGAATCCTGCCCAATTTTCTTTTCGTTATCTTCGCCTCACTTTCTTGAGTAGTCTTGCAGCAGTCTTGCCACTGAGTTGCCATTTGAGCACTGGGTCATGAAATGTACCGCTAGGATGTGTTTTTGTGTTACGGAATAATACTCCGTAATTCATTGTTTGTCAATCCCAGTGTAATTGGAGAGCAAGAACAGGCTGTAAAAGCTGCGGGTCGGCGGGATGTGGGTTGGGGGCATTAGGCGAGGGGCAATAGCAAGCATGTGGATGCGAGTCACGAAGTGACTAGTATGCTTTTTATGGCGAAGTCAGTATTAAGGTAGGTAATTCGGGGTGAAAAAAGAGGGGCCACCCATTATCGGGTAGCACCATATAATCCGCCTGGATGGGCTCTTACTCATCGGCAATTGCCACGACTGCCCTCTGATGTCTTAATCCTGTGAGCACAACGTGCCACAAGAACAAGCTCAGCACATATGCTGCAGGCAGACATCTCCCTCAGGGTTGCTGTTCACCCACCAATCGCACGTGCTATCGACGGACGGGATGCCCGCCATAAATTCGGGAACAAGCTTTGTCCACTCTATGTCTCCTGGCTGGCCGTCAGCGGTAGGCCACTCTCCATACTCGGTATTGTAAGCACCAAGGGCATCCTGAATGGCATCCCTGGCTTGCACGCATGACATCGGAATAATTGGCAGCGGAGTAGGCGTTGGCGTGGGAGTAGGTGTAGGAGTAGGAAACTCGATAATGGTTTCAGCAAGGTATTGCGCTACCAGCTGTAGGTCTGCTGCGTCAACCGTGCCACTGTCATCGACATCGGCAGCGAGGAAATCATCGCCGGTCAGCGTTGTAGTATGCACTATATGCTGGGCTACCAACTGGAAGTCTGCCGAGTTAATGACACCATCGCCACTGCCAAGCGGGTAGACATCACCCTCCAGTCTCGGTGTCCCAATCCCAATACAGAATTCGCAATCGGTGACTGGATCTGGAATTATCTTTTGTGGGTCGCCTGCCGTCGCATCATACATCGATGCCACCTCGATATCCAGGTCGCTGCATTCTCCACCAGTGCCTTCCGCATTTAATGTAACGGTGGCAAATGTGACAGTACTTCCATCCCAGCCTGGCCCGGGTGAACTGCCGGTGGCCGCTGACATAGTAGTGGTGCTGCCAACTGTATTCCAATAAACAGTGCCAAGGTCTCCACCGGCGACATCAACTACTTCGACAACCGACGTGTCGACTGTAAGCGTTATGGTAGCTGAGCCTATGCCATTAGCTTCATCGGTATTTATTCTCAGTTGGACATCGGCATTGCCCCCAACGGCTACAACTAAAGCGTCTTCAATAGATACCGATGTGCCTGGGTCGGCCAGTGCTACTGGCATCGCCGTTAACATCAAGGCAACCACCGACGCCAAAACTACGGCTGATATCTTTCTGATTACTATTGGCACACCTTCCTTTCTAATTATCATCCCTTGCTCAGGGAATATACGTTCCCCCAGGGAATGCTGTAATCGTCCCGACGAGGTATTGCGCCACCAGCTGCAGGTCTGCTGAGTCAAGTGTGACGCTGTCATTTACGTCGGCGGCGAGGAAATCATCACCACTAAGCGTTATTGTTCCCACTAAACCCTGGGCTACCAGTTGAAAGTCTGCCGAATCAATAGCATCATTGCCACTGCCCAGCGGGTGGACATCACCCTCCAGTCTCGGCGTCCCTATACAGAAGTTGCAATCATTAACTGGGCTTGGGTAGATGAGCTGAGGGTTGCCCGCCGTCGCATCGTAGAGCGACGTTACCTCAATATTCAGGTCGCTGCACTGTCCAACACTACCGACCGCGTTTAATGTCACCGTGGCAAATGTGACGGCACTCCCATCCCATCCCGGTCCCGGATGAGTACCAGTTGCTGCTGTTATGGTCGTGGTATCGCCTATGGTGTTCCAGGAAAACGCATTGGTAAGGTCTCCAGCCACCACATTGCCGACAGTAACAACGGATGTATCCACTTTTAGCGTTATGGTAGCTGACCCTATGCCATCTGGATCACTGGTAGTTATGGTGATGTCGGCTTCGCAACTGCCACCCTCAGTTACATCTGGGCAACACTCAATATCTACAGCGGCGGTATCAGCGGTTATTGGTGGCGGTGTGGGTGTGGGTGTCGGAGTCGGTGTGGGTGTCGGTGTTGGCGTCGGTGTAGGAGTAGGAGTAGGAGTAGGAGTAGGAGTAGGAGTAGGCGTTGGTGTTGGCGTCGGTGTAGGAGTAGGAGTGGGAGTAGGAGTAGGCGTAGGGGTTGGAGTTGGCATTGGCGTAGGCGTTGGCGTTGGCGTTGGCGTGCTGCACGGCACGTTAACGGTGGCCGTGTCTCCATCATAAGCCAGGTCCGAAGGGGATCCCACACAATAGCCAATTGCTTCCTGCCGGTTTACGTCCACGCCGCAAGCTATCACCGTGGTATCGAACTCGATGATTTTTTGCTCGCACGGTTCGAGCACCCAATCCGGGAATTCCCACATGAAGCCGTTGGGCGGCTCCAAAATGGGAGGAGTCGAGAAGGGAGTGCCATTGATTGTTACGTTGCCGGCATACTCAAGGCTGTCCGAGAGAATGTCGTGGACATTTATGTGGGTCAGGTTGCAGCAGGTACCGTCGTTGTGGATAACGCACGAGAATCTTACTGTATCGCCGATTTCGGCGGTGACCTCATCCACCCACTGACCAGTACCTTCGTCCCAGATTGTCTTATTCACGCTTATGCTGGGGACACAGGGTGTAGGCGTTGGTGTAGGCGTAGGCGTTGGCGTTGGTGTAGGCGTAGGCGTTGGCGTGCCGCACGGCGTGTTAACAGTGGCGTTGCCCGTGCCATAAGCCCAGTAGGATGGATCCTCAACACACGTGCCATTTGCCGTCACATTGTTTACGTCCACGCCGCACTCTATCACCGTGGCATTGAACACCATGTTTATGCTCTCCGACGGTTCTAGGGGGGTAAAACCTAAACTTGTCAGATTCCACGTATATGTGTAGAGACCAATCGATATCCCATCTAATTCTAACCGCGGGCCGTCGCCGTTAATTATTGTAGTAAGTGGGAGGTACTCCAGGCTGTCCGAGAAGATGTCGGTGACCACTATCTCGGTCAGGTTGCAGCAGGGACGGGTGTTGTGGATGGTGCAGTTGAAAGTCACGGTCTCGCCGAGTGCGGCAGTGACCTCGTCCACCCACTCTCCGGCACCCGGGTCCCACACCAGCTTCTCCACCTCGATACATGGCACGTAAACGGTGGCCGTGTCCTCGCCGTAAACATAGCCACCGTAACTATTTGCCTCTACCATCTGGAGGTTTACGTCCACGCCGCAATCGACAACCGTGGCATTGAACGTGATGCTCATGCTCTGGCACTTTTCGAGGTCATACCAACCCTTTATAGCCGTTTTAGGCTCACCGAGGCCAAGGGGGGTGAATAACCGGTCGCCCGAGAAAAAGTACAGGAAATCCCACTCATACTCATTGGGGCCAACCTGATCTGGCTCAAACGGGCCCGATAGTACGGGTGTGTAGGCGACAGCGCTATTTTCACTGTAATTCAGGCTGGGCGAGAGGATATCGGTGAACAGCACGGTCTCTGCCCACACAGCATCGTCGCCGTTGTTATGGACGGTCAGATTGAAGGTCACGGTCTGGCCCAGCGTGGCAATGATCTCATCCACCCACTCCCCGGCATCCGGGTCCCACGCCAGCTTCTCCACCTCGATACATGGCACGTAAACGGTAGCTGTATCCTCGCCGTAAACATCGCCACATTCACTACTCACCTCTACCATCTGGAGGTTCATGTCCTCGCCGCAGGCGACCACCTCAGCATCGAAGATGATGCTCATGCTCTGGCACGGTTCGAGGTTAGCGATGCCGGGGACAAAATCACGGAAATTCCACTCAAACTTATCGGGACCGACCTGCACCGGCTCAAACGGGTCCGACCTCCATGATGTATAGGCGAAGGCGCTGCCGTCGACATAATCCAGGCTCTCCGAGAGGATATCGGTAACCAGCATGGTCTCTGCGAAAACATCATCGTCGCCGTCGTTGTGGACGGTCAGATTGAAGGTTACGGTCTGGCCCAGCGTGGCATTGACCGTCTCCACCCACTCCCCGGTATCCGAGTCCCACACCAGCTTTTCCACCTCGATGTGTGCGAGAGGCACATTAACGGTGGCGGTGTCCTCGCCATAGCCATAGGGGCCATCTTGTGTTTCTACAATCAGAAGGTTTAAGTCCACGCCGCAATCGCGCACCGTGGCATTGAACGTGATGCTCATGCTCTGGCACGGTTCGAGGTCCGGCTCCTCAACTGGAATAAAGTACCAGAAATCCCACAAGTACTCGTTGGGACCGACCTGCAGCGGCTCAAACGGGTCCGACCGCCATGGTGTGGAGGCGAGAGCGCTGCCGTCAACGTACTCCAGGCTGTCGGAGAGGATATCGGTGAACAGCATTTCCTCTGCATAAAAATCATAGTCGGCGTTGTTGTGGGCGGTCAGATTGAAGGTCACGGTCTGGCCCAGCGTGGCATTAACCGTCTCCACCCAGTCGCCGGTATCCGGGTCCCACACCAGCTTCTCAACATCCAGAGGGCACGGCACGTTAACGGTGGCCGTGTCCTCGCCATAAAAATAGCCACTGTCGAGGTCGCCGTAACTTTCCGGTTCCACAATCAGGCGGTTTATGTCCACGCCGCAGTCGACCACCTCAGCTTCGAACTCGATGCTCACGCTCTCGCCTGGGTAAAGGTACGTTGGACCGTTGGTAATAGACCCGAAATACCACAAATATGTATTTGAACCAGGCCCACCAGCCGGCACCGGCTCAAAATCAATGGGGTCGTCTTCCCATGGTGTGTAGGCGTGAGCGGTGCCGTCGTCGTACTCCAGGCTCTCCGAGAGGACGTCGGTGACCAGCATGGTATCTACCCTCACGTTATCGTCGCCGATGTTGTGGACGGTCAGATTGAAGCTCACGTTTTCGCCGATTTCGGCGGTGACCTCATCCACCCACCCCCCGAAATCCCCGGCATCCGGGTCCCAGACCAGCTTCTCCACGTCTATGGTGTCGCACGGCACCTTAACGGTGGCCCAGTCCCAGCCGTCAACCTCGCCACCGTAACCATCTACCAACAGGACGTTTATGTCCTCGCCGCAGTCGACCACCTCAGCATCGAAGACGATGCTCATGCTCTGGCACGGTTCGAGGTCCCGCGATTCACCGCGGAAAAATTGCAGGAAATACCATAGATACTCGTTGGTATCGACCTGAAACGGCTCAAATGGGCCGTCTCTCCATGGTGTGTAGGCGAAAGCGCTGCCGTCGACGTACTCCAGGCTGTCCGAGAGGATATCGGTGAACAGCACTTCCTCTGCATACACAATATCAGGGCCGACGTTGTGGACGGTCAGATTGAAGGTGACGGTGTCTCCGATGTCGGCGGTGACCTCCTCCACCCATTTATCACTATCCGGGTCCCACACCAGCTTCTCGACGTCTATAAAGCACGGCACGTTAACGGTGGCCGTGTCCTCGCCATAAAAATAAAAATAGCCGCCGTCACTTTCCGCTTCTACAATCAGGCGATTTACGTCCACGCCGCAGTCGACCACCCAAGCCTCGAACTCGATGCTCACGCTCTTGTCTGGGTCAAGGTATTCGTCACCGTCGGTAATATACCCGAAATACCACAAATACGTATTTGAACCAAGCCAGCCAGCCGGCACCGGCTCAAAGGGGCCATCTCCCCATGGTGTGTAGGCGTGAGCGCTGTAGGGGACGTACATCAGGCTCTCGGAGAGGACGTCGGTGAACAGCACGGTCTCTGCCCACACAGCAACGTCGCCGGTGTTGTGGACGGTCAGCTTAAAGGTCACGAGGTCTGGGGATTCTCCGAGTTCGACGGTGATATAATCCACCCACTCATGGGTATCCGGGTCCAACACCAGCTTCTCCACGTCTATACTGGCGATAGGCAGGAGCCTCCCGGTCATGTCTATGCCGGGCCTGCCGGCGTTATCACTGACCTTCCCGGTCACTTCTATGCCGGGCCCGCTGGCGTTATCCCAAACCTTCCTGGCCACGTCTATGCCAGGTCTGCTGGTGATATCACTGACCTTCCCGGTCACGTTTATGGTGGGTCTGCTGGTGTTCCGCGGCACTATGCCCTCACCTTCAACCTCGGTGCTCACCATTGCCATAGCCGGTATGGCGATACCGACAAGCGCCACCATCATGACCGCCGCCAATAGCAATTGTACCTTTATCACGGCTCTCGAAGGCTTACCCGATCTCTTGCTAAAGTACCTCATTGTTTAAGTCCTTTGTCATGGATACCTGTGCTTCATTATACTACATTACTTCATTAGAGCCTGCAATTCGTTAGAGAATGCGGTTCCGTTCGGTTATGGTTGACTTAACCATTGAAAGCGATATCGCAATTTCGTTTACTGAAGTAGCTCTGATTGAACGATGGATTGCTCGTGGTCTTTGAGGGAAATAAAAAGTTGAATATTTAAGAGGATTAGTTAGCTGGGAACTGCGGCACTTACCCGGGGGAATTACCTCTGTTGTACACGTTCTGGATACACACTGAAAAATGACTCCACACTCCTTAGCTTCTCGGAACAATTATCGTATCACTTTACTGCTAGAATCGCAATATCTTGCGACTTCACATTTCTTAACTTATCTTCCCAATAGTCTACTTACTCAGATAGTAACATGACGTGCACCCTGTTAAACTGGACTGTTTTGGGCCACCAATAAGTTAGATTCTCCTTTGGCCTTCAGCTCTCCCTGAGCGAACGTGCGTGGGCTCTTGTACCTCAGATTCTGGTGCAATCTCTCATCACGATACCAGGAACGATAGCTTTCCCAGCCTGCTCTCGCTTCGGCCAAACTGAGATATTCATTTCGATACACCTCTTCTACCTTGTACTTGTCGAAGAATGACTCTATATACGGCTTGTCATCAGGGCACTGGATCCCTGCATATTCCAGTTTTACGTTCAGCAACCTGGCGGTCTCATGGAAACCGCGAGCTGCAAACTGCGTCCCGCGGTCAACCCTGAGGGTCAACTCGTGGCCTTCAGGTACCCGTCCGCCAAAGCGCCTGATTACGGCATACTCCACGGCCTTTGCGGCCTCCCGCGCACGACAGCGGTCTGAGAAGACGTCTCCCACTATGTCCCGATCATAAGCATCTATCACCGCACACAGATAGGCATTGGCATCACCAGCCCACACGTATGTCAGATCAGCCTCCCAGTACGTATTACAGGCATCCGGCCTGACTTTGGAGGGCCTGCTCCACTTTCGCCCCCTCATCTTCCTGGGCTGAGTAAGACCAAGTACCCGAAGATGCCTCAATACCTTTTTGCCGTTAACTACCCAGCCTGCAGCCCTTAGCGACTCGGCTACCTTGCGATAGCCGTAGACCTGCGCATATCCCTGTCTCACCTCTTCAATGGCTTTGACCAGAGACTCATCCAGCGGACGCGGCTTTCTCTGTTTTATGGGTCGATAGTAATAACTGGACCTGGCCAGACCCACCGCCTCCAGTGCCACTTTCACTGATTGCCCTTCCGCTACCATTTGCTCTGCCAGCCTGCGCTTCATCGATGTCCCAATACCCTATCCAGCTTTTTTTGGGCTTCTATGACCAGGGCCTGTTGCCCTACCAGCTCTTTCAACTGGCGGTTCTCATCTACTAGGGGATCGCGCCCGTTCCCTCTTCGACTGTCAGCAAGCGCTTTGCGCCCTCACTCCACAAACCGGTCCAGCCACCTGTATGCCTGTGTAGCGCTTACACCATGCCGGTTGCAGATCACAGCTATGGGCTCATCGCCACGAAGCATCTCCAAGACGATAGCTGTCTTCTCTTCGTTAGACCACACCTTTCGATTCATTATATTCTACCCCTTCCCGGTGGCCTCATTATATCTTATACCAGTGTCCAGTTCTAAAGGGGTGCATTCCAATATAAATACCTAGGGATACATTTATTTGCAGGTGTTGTTCTCAGGATGGCATGGACACAACTGAAAAAAGGGCTATCATTTGATGATAGCCCTTTTTGTACATTGCTACTTGATCTGGCAGTACGGTCGATGGGTGTACTATGCGCTCGGGTTTGCCACGCGCCCGACAAACAGAACAGCGCCGGTCTCGATGTCGCGGATCAGGAATATAAAGGGGCGGTCGAGGGTAACCTCAACAGGCTGCTCCGGTGCTGCCGTCAGGGACATAATAACAGCAGTTGCGGCTGCTGCCTCTGTGCCCGCCTCGTCCACAGAGACGAATGCCTTGTGCAGGATATCAGAGATGAACAAATCGCGGTAACCGGTCATGCCTGAGAAGTCGGCTGCTGTGGAGAAGGCAACTGGCATGCCCATCGCAGCAAGCGTGTCGACCAGGCTGAAATCCGAATCATATTCGAATTTGGGCATGGTCAGCGTGACCTTGCGGTATTTCAGGTCATTTGTGATGGCATCTACGAGGTCGGCGTCCAGAGTGCTTTCAAGATCCTCAAACTCACCGTTATTGGGAAGCACTATAACCATCGATAGCTCACGTCCATCGTACAACAGTTCAACTGCCTGATACCCTTCGCCCTCTGCATAACCAAAGGACTCGGTCTGAGTCATCATCGGCACGGTGACCTCGCTGCCGTCGAGCAGATGGAAAGCGCCATCCCCTGTCATATCCTCGCTGAAGGGATTCAGCCAAGCTGCATTGAAGTAGATCGCATTGGTGAGGACAAGCCGGGTCAATATGTCGATAGCGCCCTGCGGGATGAGGTCTTCTATCCTGCCCTCCGTCCGGTCGCTGACCCAGTCGTTGATGGTGATCCGGGACGCTTCCGGTGCGTTTATGAAATCGAGGAGCCTCAGCCCGGCACCGTAGTTCTCCGCCAAGACATCGAGGAACTCATCGAGAAATTCAAAGTCCTCCTGTCCCCAGATTGAATTGGCGATGTTCAGCCGGAAGCCCTCTTCATCCGTGCCCTCGGCGCCCTCACCCCGACTGGCGAGCTTGAGGTCTAGGCTGTTTAATGCGGGATGCAGACGGTCCTGTGGGAGGGTGAAGTTTAGGGTATCCGCCATCTGCTGTTCGGTTTCGCCGCGGGCACCGGCGTATGTCATCGCCAGTGCAAGAGAGATGCTGTACGGAGAGTAGAACAGGTTCCCCTCCTCCTTGCTGAGTTCCTGGTAGAGGTCGAAGGCGAATGCGCTATTTCCGTCCACCAGCTCGGTAAGCTCCGAGGCGGTTACGTCGGGCAAGGTCGAACGCGGCTTGTCCGATTGTGCCATCCCTATCGCCTGCCCACAACCCGCCAGGCTCAGCGGTATTATCAACATCAATAGAGCGAGTAGTGTCCTTTTCATGGTAATTACCTCCCCTTAAATTTTCACCACAGGCATCTAATTTGCCTCATTATATTATAGACGGATTTGGAGCCAAAAAAGTTCCCTCTGTCCAAGGACCGGCTACAGGAACACGGTTTGGTCGTAGAGAATGTTCATCGTGGTTGCATTGAACGATTTGAACTTTGGTTTAATGTGAGGGAGCCAGCGACTGGACACCTCCAGACGAATGCGGTATCCATATCGGCCGTAAGCCATCCCACATCCATAGGGAATAATTGGATGGATGGACGTTATTCTAGCTAGAATAACGTCCATCCCCACATAAAGGGAACACCCTTTAACAAAACAGTATCTTGTAAAGAACTCTGAAGCGTGCGCCGCTGACATCTACTATGCCCTGAGTCGCGAGATTGAGCGCATGAACAAAGAACGGATTGAGACGGGGGAAAAGCCCATCGAAAGGCCGAACTACTCAAGCTTCGCCAAGTATTTTCACTGGTTCAAGTTGCTTGAGCTCGTAGAGCGCACCGATAGAAAGGAGCCTGCCATTTACGATTTCCTGGAGAAGCGTGTGTTCTACATATTGACAGATAAGGGTAAAGCCGAAGTGAGAACATGGGAGGACCCGGTAAGGGAAGCGCACCCGGAGTTTGGCTAGAGCTAACAAGGGAATGGTAATGTGAACCCGTGTGCGTGCGAAATGTAGTTATAAAATTGCAGCGTGAGGTTGTGCCTGTAAGATAAGGGGCCACCCATCTAGGGTAGCCCCTTATCCTGCGACTAGGTTGGTCTACTCTACGGCAATTTTCCCCTTGCACGCAGGATAAAGAGTACAAACATGGAATTGACGGCCAGCATTTGGACCTTGCTTTGCTGTGCGTATGACCGTTTCAGAGCCGCACAATGGACATCTGATACCTTCAGACGTAATATCTTCAGGCCCACTGCCGGGGGCAACTGTCACCTGTGATTTCCTGGTTTTTTTACGACTTGAACCTTGGGCTTCCTAATCACGCGAAGGTAAATAATGGCTACCAGTAGCACCAGTACAACACCGATCACACCAACAACGGGCCAGAGCCACACGGGCAGTGTGGATTCCGATCCATCACCGGTCAGTTCAAATACATAGGGCTCATCTGGAATATCAGTTACTGGCACATTCTCAGCCAAGAATATGGTTGAGTCACCATAGCTGACCATTAGACTGAACGTATCTGTTGGCAACGCGTCCGCATCTGGTATCACTTCTATTAGGTAATCCCCTATTTTGGGATTCGGAACACCGACAAAGTCCTCAAGATCGCCATCGCCATCAACATCCTCAACTATATATACTGCTCCCGTGATCTCATTTAGTTCTTTGGAGATGGTGAGGCCGTCCGGGTCGGTGACCACGATATCCGCTGGGCTCAACAGGCTGATCGTATAACCTGCTAGATTCAGGACGCATTCCTGATGGCCACCAATCACGTAGGTATCTTCGTCATCGTGTATCTCCTGCGGGTAAACAGAAAACCAGTCTGGCCCATCTTCGATATCTATACCCTGATTCTTATACGCAGCCCACACAAGCTCACTAGAGTACCACGAATCTTCATTAGATTCTTGGCTCTTTCCCACGGGATTAAACAACCACGGTTTGTTCTCCTGCTGAAGGGCAAAGCGGACTGCTTCACTCTTCTGGCTGGCAGTAGCCCCAGCAACGCGGAGTATCTCAACACACGTCTTGGGGTCGCAGTCCCAGTCGGTGATGGGATTGATTTTAACCCCTTCAGCCACTGCCTCGACAACCATATCATCGCCTACGTAAATGCCCGCGTGAGTCCAAAAATGACCCAAACCTTGAGTCAATACAAAGCCAACCACGGTGCCGCTTCTGCATAGCAGAATATCACCTAGTTGGATGTCTTTGCGCCATTCAGATACAGACATAGGTGATGGCCGTTGGGATGGATTCGCCCACAGTGGCGGCATCTGGGATAATGCAGCCTCGACAAGAGACAACGCTTGCAGATTTTCCATAGAGCAATCATGGCGCTCAGAAGGGTCAGCCGCCCATGCGTCAGGACATGTCAAAAGGAGGCTTTTCCAAGCATGCGGAGTAAAAGACTGATCTGAGAGAACAACATCATCCCATGTGTTTCCAATCTGGACAAAATCAACGCGTTTTGTGCCATACTCCATCCTTTCCTTTACACACTCATTTACGAGATCCTCAGCGGCGCTGCCTCCAAAAAGTGACGCAAATAGTGAACGTAAAACATCTGTTCCCGCAATTGGACTATCAAACGTAAACACGGTTCTCACAGCAGATAATACGTCCGATTCTGCGTATGACGCCCAGTAGGCCGTGACTGCACCGCCAAGGCTATGTGCAACTATGACGATTTCTGGAGTTGACTCTCCACCCCATGTGTTGATAAGATCACGGATCTGTTCGTCGAGAGCGTTGGCAGAATCCTTTAGGTGCTGCTTCGTGTCATCGTCGGTATATTCTGCATCCCCACCATCGTAGCCACCGGAACTCTTATAGCAGAAATACGCGGGATAGTACGACTCGAATTCACTTTGGAGTTCTGAGGGGAACGTGTCAGTTACCCGTTCCTCTGCAGTCCACTCCCCTGACAAAAGAATGATACCTGGCATATACAGTACATATCCTACCTTTGGTGATGGGCTAGGCGATGGCGATGGGCTAGGCGAAGACGTCAGTAAGTTCCAGCTCCCCACGTCGCACTGGCCATAGCCGTTGTCTCCCACGGCGACCACGGTGCCGTCGGACCTGAGCCCCACCGTGTGCGTGTCACTTGCGGCCACCATGGCACTGCCAACATCTGCTCTGGCTTCCCTATTACTAAACACACTATGAAGAGCGGGTATGGCTGTACTGACCAATATGAATATGACCAACACCAGCGTAATAATGGCCTTACGACAATAACTAGGGGGCTTACAGTTCATATGGATTCTCCTCATTATCTTGCAACAGGAGCCGAATATCTATAGTTAGTGTGTCTAGATCACTTATGGAAAGTAGGGGAATAATATACCATGGCTCTTTAATCTGTCAATACATATAGAGCAAGCCTGATAGCTCAGAGTGCTGGAACAGGCTATCAGGCTCAGGGATATAGGTTGTGGGCAGCCTCATCGTGCAACAACAGCCATGTGGATGGCCATTATTGCAAATCATATGGGAAGCAAGCGGTCCTCAGGTAGCCCCCTGTAATCTGCTTTGCTGTGCTCCTCGGTCTGTACCCAATAGGCCAATTTCATCGTGTCCAATCTGAACCAAGAAAGTAATTACTTCATATTCTTTCCCAAAGCATCTTTTGTAAAGCATAATATTTGTAGCAAGTTTGATTTAGCTTTGAAAATTATCACTTCAGGCAACACCAAAGGACATTTTGTGCAATCTTAGCAATATAGCAGAGCTAGCATTTAGAGGGGTGAGCAATGAGGAAAAGTGGATCAATCAGCATCGATGATCTCTGGCGTAAGGGGCCTTTAGGCGTTGTAACGGCTTGTAAAGAGGAGATATTTGGTCTCAAAGGGTCTTTACTGGCGACATGTCGTCAGAGCGGGCTTGGCTTAGACGCCTGGAAGGAAGCGCTGAGGTTAACTCTCGAGGAGCTAAAGAGTATAAGAAGACGAAATAAGAGGGATGACCAATTATAGCTTACAAGAAGCTGTATGCTTTTAATTTTCAGTATTCACTGCACTTTATGGACAACCGTGCAGTAGATGGCCACAGTATCCGGATGTCGGATAGAGGGTGATTCCGGAGGCGATGGTCTAGTATCCAAACCCTCTAAGAGATTGGTTGCGGAGTCTAGCACTGTTATTAAATAGATTCTCCCTGCTGTGCCTTCGATAATGGTAAGACGTTGGAGATGATTAAGGGGGAACCGAAAGATGAGAAAGGGGACGACGTCAATTTATACCCCAAGTCGTGTCCGGGCGATAATCTCCTGTTTGGCGGCCTCGGGAAGGTCATCGAAATACGCGCAGTAACCCGATACCCGCACTACCAGCCCCGGGTACTTGCCGGGGTTACGTAGGGCATCCTCCAGCATCTCCGGGTCGAGCACGTTCAGTTGCATCTCCATTCCACCTGAATCGAAAAAGCCCTTCACCAGAGCGGCCATTATATTCACTCCTCGATCACCGGCGAGGGTATTAGGGTCGAAGCGCAGGTTCAGGGCGTAACCGTTGGGCGCCAGGGTGGAGTCTACGTGAGCCACCGAGTTGAGCAGTGCAGTGGGCCCCAGTCTGTCACGTCCGTTTGAAGATCCCAGGCTGGCTGCGAACGGTTCCCCGGCACTTCTTCCGCTGGGTAGAGCGCCCACTCTGCGCCCGAACGCCACGTGACATGTCACCGAGTAGAATCCAGGCACATAGGGGCCTCCACGCGTGTTGCGGTGTCGAGCCAGAGACGAGTGGAAAATCCGCGCTGCTGTATCGGCATAGCCATCGGATAGCTTATGGTCGTTCCCATACTTGGGGGCGTTGAGCAGCATGGCCTGGATCTCAGGATTAGAGGCGAAGTTGTCGCGCATTGCCTTAATTATCTGGGACATGGTATATTTGTGGCGCTGGAAAACCACCTCATCGAGGGCTGCCAGTGAATCAGCCACGTCTGCTACCCCTACCCCCTGTATACCGCTTGAGTTAAACAGGGCTCCCCCCGCAGTAACATCTTCCCCCGACTCAAGGCAGCCATCCACCAGCATGGAGGATAGCGGTGTGGGATGGTAATCACGGTTCCCTTTCTCGATTACCTGCAGGTCACCTATCATACGCGCTACCATATAATCCACCTGCACCCGGAAGGCATCAACCACCTGGTCGATGCTGGTAAAAGAGGTTGGGTCAGGAGTGGCGGCGCCCACTCGCCGGCGACCCTTGAGTCGCCTCCCACGATTGAGTGCAAGCTCAAGGCTGAGCGGAAGGTTGAAGAGCGCGGCATCTGTGGAGAAAAAGCTATTACCCGGCAGGGCAAGCTCCACGCATCCCACCACCCCGTAGTTGCGTGCCTCCTCCAGGGGATAGCCGTGTGAAACGAGGGAGGCTATAGCCGCCTCATCATTGAAGAGCGCAGGCACCCCGTTGCCTTTCATCGCCACTTCCGAGACCCGTCTGATGTAATCCTGGGAGGAACTGGCGTGAACGCGCGCCTGGTAGTTGGGATCCCGCAGGCCGGACTCCTCCATTACGTCGAGAAAGAGATAGGTGAGATCGTTTGCGGCATCATTCCCCTCTCGGTCTATACCGCCTACAATCGCTGCCTGCACCACCAGGAAGCCGCCGTGGTACTGGCTGACCTTCTCCGAGAGGAGGAAGACGTGCTCGGTCGCCTTGGCAGAGAAGCAGAGCAGAAGCTCGCCAGCCTGCTCCCGGGTGATTCTTCCTTTATCCAGGTCACGCCTGTAGTAGGGATAGAGATACTGGTCCATCCTGCCGAATGAGATAGCGGAGTTAAGCCCTTCCAGGTTTACCGCCATATGGGTTAGCCATAGGGACTGCAGGGCTTCGTGGAAGGTCTCCGCTGGGCCGTGTGGTACCTTGTAGCAAATGCGCGATATTTCGTTGAGCTCGGCGGCGCGCCCGGCATCCTTTTCCTCAGTGGCTAGGCGCTCGGCCTCCTGTGCCAGACGCCTGGCAAATTCGACCAGACCCTCGCAGCAGATGCGCGATGCCCGGTGGAGGTCCCCTTCTTTTCCCTCCATAGCCTCCAGGTAACCCTTCACGCCAAGCTTGAGCATCTTTTCATAGTTGGGAAGAAAGTGTCCGATACCACCTGCTTCGTTGATAAGGTAGAACGTAGCATTAAGCTGTTCTACTACGTAGCGCAGTAATTGTGGGAAGTGCGGAGAGAAGGCCCGAAGGGGCATGTTGCGAACGAGCCAATAAGGGAAGACGCGAAAGAGCAGCTTTAGGCGGTCGCGCCAGGCGATACGCAGAGGATTGGTCTTCCTCCTACCTATCCATAGCAAGTCGCTGCTTAAAAAAACACTGCTCAGCTCAGGTTGCATAACGCATGAGATGCGCTGGCTGCCCACATTTCCTACGATCAGCTCTTCAGGATAGATACGCACCAATTTGTGTCTCAAGAGATGGCGTAGGGCCTTAGCCTTGCGAATCACCATCGGCTCGGCTCGATTGTCATGGTGCCTGAAGTAATCGCTTATGAGGTATGCCCGCTCCGGGCATAGGTAGACCGGTGTGGAGAGCAACTCCTGCTTTATGCGCTTGAAGCGCTCCGATTCCTTTTTGCCCTCAATGGTTTTTGCAGTTTCTCTCACGCCATAACCCTACCTATGCAATTATAACATGCCGCGGGTTCTCTATGTGTGCGCATTTATAAAGAGAGTATCTGGTATAGCATGTACTGAAATGACTTAGAAAAGTAAGTATAGCAAATTAGACGCTTTATCGGAAACCGGGGATGAGCTCGCTAGCAATAGGTAAGAACCGGCGGCAGGCCTGCGGTGTGCGTGAGCAAAAGGATGAATGCCCTTATCTGGTCGGGGACTGCGGCTCAGACGCCGGGATATACAGATACTACCGCTGCAAAGGAGAGTGCTTGTATCAGCCCCGCTGGTAGACGATCCCGTATCCACCTGGAGGGAAGGTGAAATCGATGGCGTCGTAATCGCATACGGCATAGCACGATGCACACTCGGTACAGAATTTCTTGTAGGCTTTTTCTAGTATTGCCTTGCCGTCTCGGATCTTCCACAGGTTCATACCACAGATTATCACGCAGTTCTTGCACCCTACGCACTTTTCATGATCGACCGAGATAAAATCTACCGGCGACTCGATCACTGTCACCAGGTCTCTCTTTTCTATCGAATACTTCTCCATGATTACTCTCCTCCTGCAGGTGGCTGCATCATACCCTTCAGCATGGGGGCCATCATCTTGGTGCCAGCGAGGAAACCCTTAATTTTATATCTGGAGGCTTCTTCGGCTATAGGGAAGTAATAGCGCGACATGAAAAGCAGTTGCGGTATCATGTCCACCATAATCGCCGGTACTCGCAACATGCCATGTGCATGTGGTTCGGCAAAGGTCAGCATACCGTAGAACATGGCATCGGCAAGGTTGTCGAAGAGGTCAAAGAAGGTCTGTGACGTCCATGCAGCAAAAAAGTCTCTAAGCACGGTGCCGGATGTAAAATCGACACCCACTGGCGATGCCTTCAGTTCCTCCATGTATTGTTTGAAGTATTCCTTGGAGAAATCACTATCCTGGTGAGCTCGCACTGCAACCTGGGCGGCAAGCCGCGACGAATACATTGCCTGCCACACGCCCTCAGCCATGAACGGCTCCGGCACTCCTGCGGCGTCCCCGGTAAGCATCAGACCACCGCTGTAGATCCTTTCATTGAACGTCTTTAACCACGGTAGGAAGTGTAGCTGGAACTCGCGAGGATGGGCACGAGTGGCTTTGATCAGGCGCTGAATGAAATCAAGTTGAACATTATCTATCACTGATCTGGTTGATAGGTTTCGGCCTGCGTCGATTTCGCTCTGTAGCGTCTTCGCTGGGCGGGAGCCGATGTGAAATCCGTCCCGGCAGATAGTGCAGTATCCGCCGCGGTCTGGGCCCATAAATATATGGACATTGGTGTCGCCGCAATATTCGGCAAGACGCTCCGGATCTGCCTCGAAGTCTACAGTGGAAAGTACGGTTATCTGGTCTTTATCCCATCTCTTTCGAATCCCAGCCTTATTGGCCATTAGGGAGTGCGCGCCGTCGGCCGCGATGACCACCGGCGCACGGTACTCGTTTCCATGATGGTCAACTACACCGACAATGTTCTGCCCATCTTTGATTACGTCATGCGCCAGGGTGGCGAGCTTGAGCTCCGCACCGGCCGAGGTGGCTTTGTCCGCCATCCACTGGTCGAACTCAGGCCGGTACATTATCTGCACCATGTATTCGCTGGCCTGGGGATAGCTGTTACGCTTTGGAGGAGTCAGACCCCAGGTTAAGCGATCAGAGTTGGATGGCGTGGGCTCGACTATATGCATCACTCCGAACTTGGTCGGCCACAACGATGGTACGTCCAGATCCTTAATGTAATCGAAATCCCGAGCGGCCTTAGGCGCGAGGCCAAAACCAGACGAGTTTTTTTCGCCGCAGAAGCGTCCCCGCTCGAGGATGACCACCTTAAGACCGGCATCCGCTGCTTCCTTGGCAGCAGCACTTCCTCCCGGTCCGCCGCCCACTACTATCAAATCATAGTTACTCATTTGGCCTCCTTCCCTGAGTTGCGGAATTGATAGATACTAGGGATGTAGTTTGAAGCTTCATTGCACCTCCTTTATTCATCCGGTGATATGTAAGCAGTAGGATCGCACGTATTGTTTGGATCCAGCTGCTTTTTGATCTCGCGCAACCACGCATCATAATTAAAGCACGCAGGCCCGAACACGCCGTGCTTGCCCGTCCCCACTTGCGATATCTGGAAAATGGGCGAACCCAGCCCCTGTTTCAGGCATGTCTCGTTCGATTCCGCCAAGTACTCAAGTGCTCCTTGCGCGGATTCACTGTCATGATGGTCATACATAATTAGCACTTCAGTATAAGCTAGATGGCCCTGCTCAAACAATAGGGTCGCGGAATTGTCGCCCCCGTCGTCCATGATCACGCCCCTCTTGATGTACTTTTCCTTTAGTCCCGCTCCGGCCTTGATCTGGTTTATGGCCAGGTCTACGGTATCCATCGCTCCGAACGAGGTATTGAAGCCCCCCGCACTACGGAAGCACGAGCGTACAACCGCATCCACCTTGAGCACGGTAATGGCGGTTTGCTCCTGCATCTCCTTGGTTTCAGACATGGGGGAGACCTGACCGTCAGTCTCCTCCAAAACCTGTGCAAGAACCTTTTGCTGATAATCAAACTCCCGCTCTGAGTTGCCGAAGATCACAAACAAGAAGGCATATTTGAGCACCTGCTGCATCATGCCTGATTGCCACATATCAACGTAGTTCTTGCCGGAAGTCATTTGCAAGCCCACGAACGCAGGGGTCAGCCTGCAGATGAAATAGCCGATCTCCGACTCGCCAAGCTTGTAAGCTGCCTCGGCAAGCTGGTCAAGGCTGGGGAAGCTGAACAGCGAGGCCTTGAAGAACTGGAGCGGCTCTTTAAGCACGTAGTTGGGAGGGGCGTTCTTCATCTCCAGTTCAGGCGGTCCGTTCCAATGAAACAGCTTGACTGCGCACTTGGTGAACACCCCCAGCCCTCCCCACGCTCCTTCCCAGCCCCGCATAATCCCCCTCATGCTGGGACCTGGCCCATCGCCACAGAACCAGCCTGCATCCGCTCCAAGTGATCCTAGCTTGAGTACCTCACCCGTGGGCAGCACCCACTCGACGCCAAGGAGATTGCGGCCGCTGTAGCCCATGCTGAGTCCATCAGGCCCGTAGCCAACCACTGAAGTTGCGCTGGCAAGTACAGAAGTGTTGGAGCCCGCTCCGATAATGTGGCAGTTGAGCCCCTTCTTCATCGCTTCTACCTGGAGTTGCATACAGATCACGTGTGGTTCGACAACCGCAAACATGTTTTTCTCGTCAATCTCAAGAATGCGGTTCATGCGGCGCAAATCCAGTAGTACCGCCCCTTCGACTCCTGGCAGGTTGTGGATGCCCCACCCGGTGCTCATGGCCTTGAAGACTATGTGGTGCCTATTGCAGATTTTGGCGACGGCAACCACCTCCTCTGTGCTCGCAGGCATGAGCACGGCCTCGGGCGAGATGTCGGCCCACACGCCTTTATTGTTACCAAAAGGCTGGTACATGTATGACCTGAGCACTGCCGGGTCACCAGAGATGTTCTCCGGTCCTACTACGCTCTCGAATGATTTGTATACTTTTTTGGCAAGGGACATGTTCGCCTCCTGTTCATCAATGATCCGTTGTTATAGCGCTTGTTTCACAAGTTCCACGATATCGTAGACCATCAGGTGATCGCCAGATTGAGCAATGGCATCCTTAAAATTGCGCTCGCACCAAGGGCAGGCGGTCACGATCGCTTCAGCTGCCACTGACTTAGCCTCCTTGATCCGCTCAGATGCAGTCCACAAGGCAAAGTCATCCATGGAAAGCTTGACTCCAGAGCCAGCTCCACAGCACCAGGAGTATTCCCTTATCCTCTCCATCTCTACTAGCTCGATCCCCGGAACCCTCCTAATGATGTCGCGGGGAGGTTCGTAGACCCCTTCCCAGCCCCGATGCACGACCTTTTCTGGCTCCCTCAAGATGAATTGGCCTAGCACCTTTTTCTCCACACCCCTCCAGGGCACGTACTGCTCGGAGTTGCGGCCCAGGTTACAAGGGTCATGATAGGTGACGCGTGCAGGGATGCTCTTGGAAAGCTGCAGCTTGCCCTCTTTAATTAGCTCATCAAGGATCTGGGTGATGTGCAGCACCTCAAACTTCATCTCTTTGCCCAGTAGAGGATACACCGCCTTCATTATTCCAAAGCCACACGCGCAGGAGGTGACCACCCTTTTGGCGCCAGCGGCATTCCAGTCATCGATGTTGCTCTCCGCGAACTTGATGAATTCACCCTGGAAGCCCAGTTGAAAGGCCATACTACCACAGCATGTTTCATTGCTGCCCATAATGCCCAGGTCGATTCCCGTCTGTTTAAGCAGGGTCACTGCATCCCTGGCTATCGACGACAAATCTGGGTCGTAACAATAGAGACAACCCGCATGATAGATTACCTCCGCTTGCCCGCCCTGTGATAGGTCTCTGATGTTCAGGCCCTCGGCCCATTTGGCGCGGTCAGCCTTGGGCTGCATCATGGTATTGTCTTCCTTTCTCAGACTTTCGATAATCATAAGGTGCTCGGGCAGGAAATTGCCCATACTCACGAGGTGCGCACGGGTGGAGTATATCGACCATAGTACTTCCAGCTCGGAATTGTACTTGCACGAAGAATCACACGCGCCGCATGACGTGCAGCGGTAAACTATGTTCAGCAGTTCGTCCGTCACATCATCCAGTTTACCCTCAGCGAGGGCAAGTCCCAGTGCCATCCTGCCGCCACCAGAATACGAGTAGAAGTTATACCTGGCGATGCTGGGGCAGTTTTGAGAGAATCTCCAACTTTTCATCTGAGCCAAAGGTGGCCACTTACAGATCGAGCACCTGGCGCACCTCTTCATATCCCCAACGTAGTCATTGAGTTCAAGCAACATGTTCTCTCTCCTTTATCATTTTAGAAGAATAGTTTCCCGGGGTTCATTATGTCATTGGGATCGAAAATCTTTTTGATTTTTCTAAGCGCGATAACATTTTCGGCGTACTGGTTGCGAATCATTTCCGGCCAAGTCCCATAAGGCCTTGAGAAGAATGCCCCCTGGTTCATCATAGCTTTACTAGCTCTGTCGAATGTAACTCCTGCGCTTGCGCGTTCCGTTTTGCTAATCGAATCAAAGGCGAGGTTGAACTCTACATGACAGGATCGGCCCTGCTGGATCGGTTGTATGTATACGCCGATGCTGGTTGCGGGGAAACCTGTTTCGTTCGCGGCCTCACGCATGACCTTTATGAACTCGGGGGACCGATCGAGAGTAGTCAAGAAGAATATATCAGCGCTGTTGCCCCTGTAACGCAACTTCCAGTAGGGTTCGGGGCAAGGCTCACTCAGCGCTTTAAGAAGCTTTGTCGAATTTACCCCAGCAAGTGCGGTTACGGGATGAACGCCATGTCTTTGCGCAAGCTCCTTTATGTCTTTTGATTGGTAATCCACCCGCTCCTCGGGGAATCTATCGTAGCCGGCAACTACATAGATTAGGAGATACGGCGGCAGTTCAGCGCTGAGTTTCTCGATAGACTCCGAATCTTGCTCGAGAATCGAAGCCAGATTGAGCCGGTCTAGGACCAGACATTCGTCGCCTAGTTTAAGCCGTTGAATCCAGTACACAAAGTCTATGATTTCATTCACGTTCTCGCAGCCCACCATGAACAGTTCCTGGATGGACGGTAAAAGCTCCAGCCGGATGGTGGCCCAAGTGACAATCCCAAGCGTACCTTGAGCCCCCTGTATCACTCTGAACAGGTCGCTTTGGGAGGGGCCCAGAGGGCTCTTCTGGGCTTGCCCTGATTTCCACTGTTCCTCGAGCGTGCCAGGACCAGCCGCAGCTCCCGTCCTAAATAGGTCACCTTTGCCGAAAACGACCTCTATGCAGCAAAGCGGGTCGGACATATCCCAATGGCATTTGGGTACCAGGATCGGC
The DNA here is from genome assembly GCA_035528575.1 of Dehalococcoidia bacterium. Lineage (NCBI taxonomy): Bacteria > Bacillati > Chloroflexota > Dehalococcoidia > Dehalococcoidia bacterium. The sequence continues at coordinate 63,726 of DATKYK010000040.1, forward strand.
TCCCGCTCAAGGTAGCTGGCGATGACAGATTTGGTAACTCGCGGAGCTAGCGGAATCATTAAACGCATACCTTGTTTTTCAATTTCAGGTTTGAGGTCGCTGAAAGTAACACCCGGTTCGACCATGGCCACGCGATTCCTGCGGTCGATACGCAGTATTCTATTCATCCGGCTCAGATCCACGACAACCCCTCCCTGGTCCGGGACGGTATCGCCCCGGAAGTGGGGTGGGCCGGAGCTCACCGGGATCAGGGGCGTGCCCGTCCGGTTAGCCCACTTCACTATCTCCTGTACCTCATCGACATTTTGGGGTCTCGCCACAAACTGAGGTTTCACCTGGCGAACGAAGCTCTCGTCCTTGGAATAGGCTTCAAGGGCCTCCGGCGTATCGGTAACATTCGCATCGCCTACAATTGCTACCAGCTCTTCTTTTTCAGACACTTCTCGCCTCCTTCTGCTCCGAAAGCTTTAAATAATCCTGGCCTCCCTGAGTCTGAGGGCTAGATTTGCTGCTGCTTCTTCCTCGTTATTGCCATTAACGATATCACATTTCGATTCCCTGTGCGGCATATAAAGGTCTATCATGCTCGTCCGCCTCATGGGTAATGCCGCAATGCCGAGGTCCTGACACCCCCAAACCTGAACAGGTTTATCCTGAGCAGCCTTAAGCTCTCGCAGGGCAACACTCCGTAGCTGACCAAGCTCATGGCTCACCGTAACCAGGGCCGGAAGGGGGGCTTCGACCACCTGGTAGCCATCCGAAACAACCCGTTCCACCCTCATCTTGCCATTATCGACCTCCACTTTTTGGGCTATGGTAACAGAGGGGATTCCCAGAATCTCGGCAATGCCGGAGCCAACCTGGCCAGCGTCGGTGTCGGCTGCCTGCCTCCCGGTAAGGATAAGGTCATATTTGCCTATCTTAGTAATAGCTGCGGCCAGTATGTGGGCTGTGGCATTGCCGTCTAAGTTGTCAAAGGCCTGGTCCTCTAGAATAACTAGCTCATCGGCGCCGGCAGCCAGACACTTCCTCAGCACAGCCCTGGCCAGCCTTACCCCCATACTGATAGCGGTTATCCTGCTCTGGTGAAATTCTTTAATCATGAGAGCAGCCTCCAGGGCATTCTCATCGTAGGGGTTTAGAACTGGAGGGATACCGGCCGCGGGAATAACACGTTTCGCCTCAGGGTCGATCTTGAAGATAGAAGGCGGAGCCTCGGGGTCAAGAACCTGCTTAATAGTAACAACGATATTCAGCACACGCTCCCTCCTGCTGCTCGATTAGGAGCCTTCCCTGCAGTAAGTGCCAGTTCACCGCAGTCCGAGAGTACCCAGGGGAACCTGTATATAGCGTCAGCATGACATAAAGTGGTAATCTAAACGAGAACTGGCTATTCGCCACCTACAAGGGCTGCCACCTGACCGATGGACAGCAGATAAGGATTAGTATGAGCATGCTAGCACTATGGATGACCTCTGTCAACGGTCAACGCGGCAGGCTGCAAGGCTCAAAAGGAGCGGACAGCTTTGGAAGCCTTGTACTGTTGTATTAGTTTGTTGGGGGGCTATATACTTCCAGGACAATGGGGTGCTGTAGCGGGTGGTAGTTCATGAAGTGGTTACAGGGTTAGAAAGGGAGCTCGCGCTTGGGAAAAGGCTCTCAAACCATGTAATATTCACGTCGAAAGCCTGAGTGGTGAGTTCTTAAATTAGTAGAGGACGTCTCAGTCGCAACAATGTAATATAGGGAAAATCAAATGGAGATACTCTTATGAACACCCGATTTTCTTGACTGGGGCGGGTGATGGGGTTCGAACCCTCGATACCTCGGAAGTTAGTGTATAAGTACTTTGTATTTTTTAAAAGCTAAAAATTCGATATAAATATTGAACATATCGGCTTTATATCCCCGAAATTACGTCGGGCGCAGGTCAAACCTTGTATATTGGTGATACGATGTAGTCTTATAAGTCAATTGGTTAGTCAGATATGGTTGAAAATTGAATTGGCTTAGGTTAAGAAAGCCTACGGTGAATAAAATTTATTAGCGAATATCATGGATTGATAGCGCTGATAATATCTCCATTCAGACCCGGGAATTGGCTAAGCCAGTTTAATCTTTCAATTTTCAAGCTCATTGATAGCTCAGTTTTCTGCTCATCGTCGTAGTAATTCCCGAGATCAAAGCGGTCCACTTCGATATCGGGTATGTCCACAGGCACCTCATATCCCCAGAAGTCATCTCTTGCCCACTTGATTTTATCTTTGGCGATCATCTCCATTATTTTTACTGAGTCTTTTACAGAGATCTTTTGCCCTCTAACCATGCCTCCAACAACTCCTGTGTTCAAGAAAAAGCACTGGATATCAGGATTGGCTCGGAGGATCTCAAGGAACATATTCCCCTCCTCCGTCCGTGAACCGACTATGAAAGGGTTTGTGCCCACCACTCTGAGCGATTTGCCTGCCTCGGTCGGATCACCAGCTGATGTCTCTACGGACTCACCGAGCATGAAGGCCGCTGCTGCCCATTCGGGACTGAGGCGGGCAACTGGAGGCATGATATCTTGTCTCCTAGTTATGAACACGATAAAATCCACCTTCTCCAGATCTACGCTGTTATCAGTAAATGCGATGTCCCTTCTCTTTACCATTGCACGTCCATTAGAAGTTAGACTACTGTCGAAGAAATCGACCTTTCCCGTCTTGGGATGTACGAAGACATTCTCCAATATAGCCCTGGGGCTCAACGCAGCCGAGTAGAGTAGCGGTTGAGAGCTAGGCTCCAAGCTATCCGTCTTTATATAAAAGGAGTCCTCAGTACCGACAGCGGTGCCATCCTCTGTGAATATGACTACGTCGTCTTGCCGAATGATAACTGTCTCGGGATAGCCGAGCCAGTGCGAATGGCAAGACAAGCTAGTTTTACCGGTCCCACTGAGGCCGAACAATAGAAAGCCGAAATCCCTCAACTCCTTGCCTCTGTATACGCGTAATATCTTGCTTGCCGCATGAAGACCTAGATGCCCCTGCTTCTTAGCCCAGTACATCACTTGCCTTAGCATGGCTTTCTTATTCTCACCCTTGTAGTCGCTTCCGAGGATGATAGTCAATCCGGCCGCAGGAAATACCAGTACCTTCTTCTCAGGCCACTCCGGCACTGTGAGTGCTACGAAATCGGGGTCCTTCCCTTTGGATGGGAATAGGGTATGGCCCCACATCAAAGGAAGCCTAGCGTACTCGGCCGTGACATATAACCTGCAGTTTCTCTTGAAACCCCGTGTTGAGCACATGACTCTGTCTAGTGATATTACCTCTTTCTTCTTTAAATACTCTAGGACATTATGGATAAGCTCCGTGTCCTCTTGATCTGGCTGGTCCAATATTACCTCGGTTAGTTTTGCCATTCTGTTTCGCACTTTAGTCGTTACAGAGAGGTTGCCAAACTCACTGATGATCCCGCCGTGTTCTAAGGCCCAATTACGAAGACTTCCCTCAGTAGGATTATCTATGATCTTTTTAGGCTCGAACCTTTTTCCCAGTATATGCTCCATTTTATATCCTGCTACCCAGTACTATATAATATTCTTAAGTTAGGACGCAAGCCGTATACAATTGTACCACGTAAAACAACATTTAAATGCTTCTATTTCGGTATCGACCCAACTGTGTGACACCCATATCAGAAGTTACAGAGTCGGTGTTTCATACCTGCATATGGATGGCAATAGCGAATTCGACACCATAGACAACTAGTATACTGTGAGTTCGCATATATTGTATATTGCTATTGTGTGAAAAAAGCCGTTCCTACTAATTCAGCTGATGTTTTCTAAAAGGAGGAAGAGATGGAGAAGTCAATAATCATCATTGGAGCTGGAATCGCGGGTATGGCCGCTGGGTGCTATGGACAGATGAATGGCTATCGCTCGCGCATATTCGAGATGCACGATAAGCTGGGCGGATTGTGTACTGCCTGGGAGCGCAAGGGCTACACTATAGACGGCTGCCTGCATTGGCTAGTAGGGATCAGCCACCCGGTACTGGGTTATACCGTCTCTGGGAAGAACTGGGAGCTCTACAGGGCCAGCAGGTGATAGACATGGACCAGTTCTACCGTATCGAAGATGCTGAGGGCAAAGTTTTTAACCTGTTCTGCAATATCGATCGTTTAGAGAAACATATGAAGGAGCTTGCACCGCAAGATGCAAAGTTTATAGAAGAGTGCACGAAAGCCATGCGCCGCTTTATTCGCTTAGACATGCCTGTTGATAGACCACCTGAGTTCTACGGCCCTCTTAGTGGAATAAAGCTGATGCTCAAGATGCTCCCCTTATTCCGCGATTTCAAGAAATGGAGCCGCATTACTATGAAGGACTTCGGCATGCGCTTCAATAATCCTCTACTGCGCGACGCCTGGCAGTTAATATGGTTCCCTGAATTCGCCTCCATATTTATGCTGATGACCATATCGCTTCTTCACCAGAAGAGAGCTGGTTATGTTGTGGGTGGTTCAATGAAGATATCACGTGCTGTAGAAAAAAGATATTTCGACCTTGGCGGTGAGATCAACTATAAGTCTCGAGTGGATAAAATATTGGTAGAGAATAATCGCTCCGTCGGAGTTAGATTAGCTGACGGAAGCGAACACCGTGCCGATTATGTAATATCAGCGGCAGATGGGCACGCTACTATCTATGACATGCTAGAGGGTAAATACATAGACGGCAAAATCAATGAATATTATGATAAATTCCCTATCTTCCCGCCGTTAATCTATATTGGATTGGGCGTCAACCGCTCATTTGATGATGTGCCACAGCTAATATCGGGTTTGGTCTTTAAGCTTGACGAGCCAGTGACAGTAGCTGGTGAAGAGAGGGAATGGCTGAGTGTACGTATCCACAACTTCGATCCTGACCTCGCTCCTGCTGGAAAGACCTTACTCACCGTTATGATTGAATCTAACTACGATTACTGGAAATCACTTCGAGAGGATATTAAGCGATACAAGGAGGAAAAAAAGCACATAGCGGATGACATTATTAGTCTGCTGGACAAGCGTTTCCCTGGCCTATCGGCTCAAGTCGAAATGCGAGATGTGGCGACGCCGGTTACTTTCCAGCGCTATACCGGCAACTGGCAGGGCAGCTTCGAAGGCTGGTTAATGACCCCGGAGATTGTAACACTGAACATGAGAAAGACCTTACCCGGGCTTGATTCGTTCTACATGGCAGGGCAGTGGGTTCAGCCAGGTGGCGGTTTGCCCAGTGGTGCCATGACTGGACGATATGTCATTCAGCATATCTGTAAAAGAGATAAAAAGCAGTTTCTAGCCACTGTACCATAACACCAATCCAGAATTTACTCGGCTACAGAAGCTCCTATTTGACATAATTTAAGCTCATATATGAATGCTAGGCTAGTCTCTAATGCAGGCACTGTATCTAACGAAATTAACCGTTAAAGCAATGCAGTATTATATGGAAAGCTAAACCACTCAAAACCATGATGCTAGGTACCAGTGTGGAGGAGTGAAGCACGCCCACGAACCCAGTTCGCAGACTACATCCCCATCTTGTACTAAATTTTCCTAGCTCTAGCCAGGGATCGCGCTGCCCTATCCAGCTTGAAGATGGTGGTAAACTCCATGTTTTTGCTGATCCAAAGCTTCTTCATGATAACGGAGTCGGTAAGGGCACCCCTATAAGCTAGACCGTCGAGTAGGACCTTGGGATCTTTACAGACCATTACAAAGTCAGGTGACTCCAGAGCTTTCTCCTCGATCCTGATGTCACCATCGTCAATCACAATGGCGAACTGACCACCTGTGATCTTAACCTGTATGCTCCGCTTCCAGCCAGCGGTATCCTTGCGGGCTCGCTCTGTCTCATTCATTTGCGCGGCGACAGCCTGCATCTCCACAAGGGCATCTTTGTAGGTAGCTGAATCCTTTTCCTCAGCGGCTGGAAGCCCGGGTTCAACAGCAGCACTCCAGTCTAGCTCCGATTCTCGAAGCCCTTTCCTGGTGATCTGCTCTTTGGTCAGCTCTGAGGTTGGGACGCCGAATATATCGATAATCTCACCAATGCGATTGTCCCGGAAGACGATTTTCACCTCGGTCCCTTTCGTAACCAGCCCCGGCACCAAGATGCCCGTCGTGGTGTATACGATTATACTCAGGGCTGTGTCGGCTCCGTTCAAGATCACACGGCCTCTACCGAAGGGTGCCATGTGCTGAAACATCGAGGTGGCGAAATAGGTAATGGGCGGGGTGCTATTCATTACACCTACTTGCTCCACCTCGATCAGCTCTGTTGAAGCAAAATTGCAATCCGGGCACCTGGTCATGAACGGGGGCACCCTCACTATACCGCATTGGGTGCACTTACAGCCCAGTACCTTCTTCTCGTCCCGCAGCGCCAGGAAGAACTGCGACAGCTCGCCCTTACTTCTCCGGTAGAAGGTGAACATCGCGTCGTTTACCTCCAGGTAATCTTTACCAGCGATGTTTACTATCGTGCAATCAGCATCTGGTATGTATTCAGACGGTATCACTTTATTATCAGCCATGGCTAAATCCCCCCTTGTTTTTATTCGTGCTCAAGAATCAAGCACACACCGTATTGGGCAACAGTGCTACCCGTGCCATGGACAAGAGCCGCCCGGAGCTTCCTGTTAATGAGCTCACTCCTGGCGGACCAGGCTGACATTATATTGCTGGCACCAACGGCGTGCCCGCAGTAAATAAGCCCACCGCAGGGGTTCACCAAGAGCTTGCCCCCACGTGTCATGATCCCGTCCTCCACCAGGGCATCAGCCCGGCCCAAAGGCACGAAGCCGAACTCCGCCATGCTGATCTCGAGCTGGTGAACGAAGGCATCGTGAAGCTCCACGATGTCTATTGACTTGATCGGGTCTTCTATTCCAGCCATCTCATAGGCGCGGTGAGAACTCAGATAGTCGGACATGATTCGAGACATCACCTTCTGGTTCTTACCAGCGAAGGAATGCTCATTGGCTTCCCCAACGCCCGTTATCCAGACCACAGGCTGCCCGGTGTTTCTGGAAATGGCCTTGGCTGTCTCCTCCTCGGCAAAGATGAGGGCAGCAGCGCCCTCAGTATAGACGCAAATCTCCAGTTCCTTAAAAGGGTAAACCACAAGTCTGGAGTTCATTACCTCTTCAGGGGTTACCTGATCAAACTGCCTCTGGGCGTAGGGATTGGTCCTCACCTGCTGGCTGAGCAGCGCCGAGATCTGTGCAGTGACCTCCGGCTTCAGGTCCCTTGGATGCTCGTCCATGTAGGCCAGTACCACCTCGGCATAGCTGTCTGAGGCTGACCAGCCTATTTTCTGCTCGAAGAAACTGTCGCCTGACCAGCCGATCGTCTTGATCACCTCTGGAGTAGCCGACATTGACTGAAAGTCGAAGCAGTCCGTTGCCTTCTCAACACCCAAAACCAGGACAGTCTTGAACCTCTCCGCCGCCACATAGGCATGGGCAGCCGACATCGTGTAAGCGCCAGTAGCGCCGCCATTGGAGACACGGATGCCAAACTTATTCTGGAGGCCTATTATGCCTTGTAGAGGGTGCTCGGGGATACATGTCCTCTGAAAGATATCGTTGTAAATGCCGTAAAAAGCCGCATCCACATCATTTGGTTCCAGCCCGGCATCCTGCATGGCGCTCATGGCAGCCATCTGGGCCAGCTCGTAATAGGTCTTTTCTATCCATTGACCCCTAAAGGGGGTGACTCCTGCACCAACTATACCGACCTTTCTCGCCATAACATCCCTCCACGTATTGTTTAACGCTTTCTACGTCTTGCCAACGGAGTGCTGGACAGGCTCTGTAGTTTATAGTGGATGCCTCTTGGTTATGCTATTGGGAGCCTATTAGCGCTAGCCATGGCTATTCGGACCCGGGATAGATAACGGCTAATATCTTGGTCTCGCTGCCGCCGACGCTCTTGACAAAATGAGGCTGGCTCGAATCATAGTAAAGCGCATCGCCAGGCCCGAGGAACTCAGTTTGATCCCCGACTCGGGCCATCATTTGTCCCTCTAGGACATAAAGAAACTCCTGCCCATCGTGTGTAGAAGGCTCTTCCGCGTCACTAGGTAACAGAGTTACCATAAAGGGCTCCATCGATCTGTTCGCCTTTTCCGGGGCGAGAGATTCGTAAGAGTAGCCGTACTGCTCGCTCCTTCTTTCCCCGTGGCGGGAGATAGGACGACGCTGGTCTGCCCTCACTATGGTCATAGGTTTATCGACCCCGGGAGAGATAAAGTAACCCATCTTCGTTTCCAGCGCTTTGCCTAGCTTTATTAATTCGCCCAAAGGAGGAATCATTTCATTCGATTCCACACGCTTTAAAGTATCCATATCTATGCCCGTCCGGCTGCTTAGATCCTGAAGGGTCAGACCGTGCATTTCGCGAGCATTCCTGACCCGATCGCCAAGAAGCTCTCCTTCCTTGGGCCCGATGGCAAGGTGTTCTACCCGAGATGAGTCTGTTAGAAAGTCCTCAGATCCTATGAAGCCACGTTGGGACGATTTTAATCTGCCACAGGCGCTTGCGCGCTTCACCTTATTCTTTTCCATTTTGCTTCTTCCTCCTACATTGCCCTTCCTGCTACACCTATACCCCGAGCGATTATAATCCGTAGTACCTCCGACGTCCCCTCACCAATCTCGAGAAGTCTCTGATCTCGATATAGTCTTTCGACCTTGGAATCTTTCATCAGACCATAGCCCCCGTGGAGCTGTACTGCATGATGAACACACCTATGCATTACCTCAGAGCAGTATAGTTTGGTCATAGCCGCCTCCCGACTAAAGGGACGCTCGTTCTCTGCGAGCCAGCATGCCTTATAGAGTAGATTTCTGGAGAGCTCGATTTCGAGGGCCATGTCTGCCAGCTTAAAAGCGTTCACCTGAAACGAACTTATAGGCCGTCCAAATTGGATGCGCGAGTTGGAGTATTTCAGAGCAAGCTCGAAGGCCCCTTGGGAGCCACCAAGCCCCATAGCAGCGATGCTCAGCCGTCCTCTATCCAGAGTAGAAAGCATCTGGTGGAACCCGTCTCCCCTTTTCCCTAAGAGATTCTCCTTGGGTACAATACAATCATCCAAGAAGAGCTCACCCGTATTTGACGCCCGCCACATCATTTTCCCCTTCATCTCCCTAGCCGTCAATCCGGGAGTATCCGCAGGAACAAGCACGCAGCTCAACTCAAGCTTTCCATCGCCGTGCCGTCCTGTAACAGCTTGCATAGTAATGACTCCTGTGAGGGAACAAGCTGAGTTCGTAATAAAGATCTTCCTCCCATTGATGACCCAATGATCTCCCTTAAGCTCAGCCCTGGTTTGAGAGCTTCCAGCGTCGGAACCAGCTTCCGGTTCGGTTAGACCGAAGGCTGCCAAGACCTGTCCCGAACAGAGTTTTGGAAGCCATTCCTGTTTTTGCTTCTCGTTTCCGAAGTAATAGATCGGTCCAATCCCCAGTGAGTTCGCGGCAGCAATTGTAGCAGCCTGGGAACCATCAACCCTCGCTAGTTCCTCCACCGCAATAATATACGAGATGTATCCGATATTGGATCCACCATATTTCTCTGGGACGAAGCAACCAAGAAGCCCAATTTCAGCCATCTTTCGTGTCAACTCGATAGAGAACTCCTCCCTCTCGTCCAGCTCTTGAGCTATGGGGGCGATCTCCTTTTGGGCGAAATCCCGGACGGCATGACGTGTCAGATTCTGCTCTTCTGTTAAATCAAAATTCAGCGCCATTTATTATATCTCTACGTCTGGAAAAGTTTGGTGGTATGTCAAAGATCCGACATTTCCCTGGATTGGCACATTATTTATGTATAAATTGTCTACTATAAATCCCTAGCAAGCTAATGAGACCTGTGCGTCATCAGCTTCATTGATACTACTCAGTAATGGGCACTTTAAGCGGCTGAGCTAGTTTTGTCAATACTGACAATTAGACATGAACCCCTGCCCGTTCAGAATACTGTTACAAAACTGGAATTGTGTGTGAGGTTGGTGCGTGTAAGGGAGTGTTAACGTGGAAGATGTCATGTAGTGTCAGGCAAAAGTAGCACATGCAACCCCGATGGGAGTCAGGGCAATGACACCGTGATCAGAAGGCAGTGAGTCAATGTATTGTATTTGCGAAGTACTAAAAAGCGATTTCGACCCCTTGATTTAGTAGCACGGGATTTTTACAATTGATGCGATGGGTACTAATTTACAGGGTCTGGTGGAATTGAATAAATCCCATATCAAACCTGCTGCCGTAATACTTAGCCAGGCATTCTGGAATTACCCGGTTAGTACCTATGCTTACCCTGACTCACTTGTGAGAGAGAAAAGGCTACCCTACTTCTTTCAGTATGTCCTGCATTACTGCACACGATATGGCGAGGTTTACACTACATCCCATGAGATGGAAGGGATTGCCATCTGGTTGCCCTCAGATAACTATCCAATGACTTTCTGGAAGCTGATACGTTCTGTGCCACTGCCAGTATTATTCGGTTTAGGCTGGGAGAGTGGGCAGAGAATGAAGTCTTTTGGTGATTATATTGACAGCGTTCACCAACGTCTAACCCCTTTCGAACACTTGTTTTTACAGACAATTGGGGTAGATCCCCATTTTCAGGGAAAGGGCTTTGCAGGTAAGCTACTAAGGCCGATGTTAGCCAGAATGGACGAAGAAGGTTTACCATGCTATCTCGAGACAGTGGAAGAAGCAGATGTCCTGCTATATGAGCACTTCGGTTTTAAGGTAGTCGAGAAGAGTACTGTTCCCAAAACTAGCCTCACTAATTGGGCTATGTTGAGAAGAGCTCCATAGCCTGCAGGAGTATCTGCAGGCCCTATTTCAACCTCAGATTTGGTACCCCCTCTGGGAGTAGAACTCACGACAAACGGTTTGGGAAACCGTCTTCAGGTTATGAGCTACTCAGACTGGTCAAGTAGCCCCAGTAATGGTTCTCTTATCCTCCGCTATAGGATTGCTAAAACAAGTTGCCCTTAATCTATTTGATGCAGCTATCCATATAATTAACGAAATCCTCTATGGTTGTTAGTTCTTTCAAACGGTCAATATCTATCTCTATATCTAATGCCATTTCCACACCGATTATGATCTGTACCCAGTTAAGGGAATCGGCTTTTACATCCTTAAGTGCTGTATCCAGATTGATTTCCTGCTCATCGCAATGGGTAATCTTAGCAATTACTTTTCTTAGTTCGTCCAGTGTTGACACTATTATCTCCTCATGAGACTGTTGAATTAGTCTCGATCAATTCCCAGGCCACCAGTCCCGACTACTACGGGACACCTCTTTTTCAGCGGTCTCTCTCTTGAATACAGTAGTATTATCTATTTACTTTCTAATGATTGTCCTCTTGTACCTTTGCTATTTCAGTCCGCAGCTGGCCAACAAAGTCGCTCTCCAGCGCCTCTTTCAAACATTGAATCGTTCCGAGTATCTGGGGTGCCCGGCTACTACCATGGGTTATGCCTACTATCCCATCTATGCCCCACAAAAGGCCTCCTCTTTCTGTGCTGGCACTGACAAGCTTGTGTAGTTCAGAGGTGGTATTTTCCAGGTCCGCTGGCGATAGCTTATCTTTTAATTCCTGGCCAAGCCAATGGCAAACAGCCTCACTAATACCCTCGCATAACTTAAGCATTATATTCCCAATAAAGCCATCGCAGACAATTACGTTCACTTTACCACTGGGAATATCTATACCTTCCACATTACCAATGAAGTTTAATCCACTGTTTTTTAGCAACGAGTAAGCCTCTTTCACCTGCTCATTACCTTTGCCCTCCTCAGCACCCACATTGAGGAGACCAACAGATGGATTCTCAACACCATGGAAGATTTTAGTATATACAACACCCGCCGCAGCAAAATTTAGCAGGTGGCTTGGCTGACAACCTACATTGACTCCGAGGTCTAGAACCACGGTATCTGGGGCCAGCCTGAGAAAGGCACCCCCAAGAAAGGGCCGCTCCACGCCTGGTATTGTTCCTAAATATCGCATGGCACAGACCGCGGCGGCAGCTGTAGAACCAGCACTCACCACGGCGTCGGCTTCGCCATCCTTGACAAGCTTGGTGGCTACCGCCACCGAGCTGTCGGTCTTACGCAGGGCAGCCATGATTGGATCCTCTCCATCTTTAATTACCTCGCTGGCTTCGACCAGGCGAACCGGGAGGTTGGTGACATCGGTCCTATTTAGCTCACTCTCAATTTCTGCTTTGAGACCTACCAGTATTATCTCTATCCCTAAATCCCTGGCGGCCTGGACTGCTCCCCTGACTATCTCACCGGGAGCATAGTCACCACCCATCGCATCAACCGCTATCCTTAACTGCCGGCTCGTATCGCTTGATTCTCCCATGACACTTCCTCTCTTTATAGATTAAACCTACCAGCTATGGCTTATAGCTTCGCTTGAGCAAATATCATGACAATTTTGTTCAAGGTTACAGCTGCGAAATCCTGGGCATAAGAAGGCCAGCTTCTTCCTCGCCTCTTCGTTCACCTTGGCTTTCGGCTCACTGCCGTCATCCTTAGCAACAATAAAAATCCCCGATGGACAGGCCTGGACGCACTCGCCACAACCATTACACCGTCCTGTGTCAATGGTAATAGAGTATTCCCCGGTTCCGTCAGTATAGCCGTAGTGAATCTTCATCGGTTGTGTACTCACCTTGATCGATCGTTCTTGGGCAAAGATTGCTGCTCCCAGGGCGCCAATTATCTGCGGGTCTTCACTGATAAGTGGCTCCATGCCCGTCTTTTCTCTGAGCTTGGCCACCATCCCTCTATTCTTGGCGATACCTCCAGTTATGCTGAACTCCTTCTCCATAGATACCCGTTTTAAAAGGTTTACGCTGCGACTGGCTATGGCCTCATGCAGGCCGGCCAGAGTATCGCTCTTGGCTATCCCCTGCCTGAGATAGGCAATGGCCTCCGATTTGGCAAAGACCGCGCAGATGGTATTGAAGGGGATAGCCGTTTTTGACTCAAGGGCTAAGTCTCCAATCTCTTCCAATGGGATGTTCAGCACCTCGGCTATCATTTCAAGAAACCGGCCAGTGCCCCCGGCACACTTATCATTCATAATGAAGTTAGTCACCCGGCCTTCACCATCACAGCTAATCGCTTTGCAATCCTGGCCGCCCATATCCAGGATAGTACGCACATCAGGGAAATACCAGTTGATACCCCGGGCATGGCAGCTTATCTCAGAGATATTTTCATTGGCGAAAGGAACAAGCACCCTTCCGTAGCCGGTAGCAACCGTATATTGAATATCACTGAGGGATAGCCCTGGTCCTTTCAAGGCCGCTTCAATCGTCATGTAAGAAGTCTTGATACTCTCGGGACCGGTATCACAGATCACCGATGACAGAATTGATCCATCACTTATCAGCACGGCCTTAGCTGCTCGGGAACCAATGTCTATCCCGGCGAATATCATCTATTTGGCACCTTTTCCCATGTTTTCTCGAGCAATTACAGCTGCTCCCAAAGCGGCTACAATCTGTGGCCTGTCGGGAACCAGAATTCCGAAACCCAGCTCTTCCTCAATAATCTTTACCAACCCCGTATTCAGGGCCACACCACCAACAACTGCCACGTCCCTTTCAATGCCGATTCTCTTGCACAATGATATGATACGGCTTACCACGGAAAAATGTATGCCAGCGATTATCTCTTCCTTGGGAGTTGGTGGATCGCGGTGTACATGAGATATCACCTCAGATTCGGCGAAAACGGCACATGTACCGCTTATATCAGCCTTAGATTTAGCTTGAAGAGACAGCTTTGACATCTCTTCAACAGGCATTTGCATTAGCTTGGCCATCTGTTGTAAGAACACCCCGGTGCCGGCAGCGCATTTATCATGGTTGACCCAGTCGATTATATGTCCCCGTTCGTTCACCTTGATGACGGTACTACTCTCGGCACCCATATCTATGGTAGTTCTAGCTGATGGAACTAAGTAGCTAATTCCCCGGGCAAGGCATGTAGTAATGGTTTTCTTTTTATGGCTGAACGAAACAGATTTACCACCTACTCCCGTTGACACAGTGTATAGGTCGTTATTAAAGCTGACACCAGCCAGATTTAGAACCTCCTCCATGGCAGCTTTGGCGCTCGATTCGACATCATCATCGGAGTGAACAATACAAGAAGCCAGGATGCCATCATTACCCAAGATGACTGCTTTGGTGGTCAGGCTGCCTGCATCAATACCCAGCGCTTTCATGGCGACTACTATTGACGGTCTTCTAAGAGCTCAAAGAACTGTTCCAATTTATTCCGTACGTCTTCCTCGGAAGTAATTGTTGGGTCGACGACATCGCAATCTAAGGTCAGAACCGGCACATCTATCCTGTCCAGAACATCCCTGAATAGCTTGATCGTAGCACATGTGTGCCGACAGCCGACGTCAGCGTAGTATATCGCGCCATCAACCCTATACTGCTCAGCGCAGTTAACAATACCGTTTAATGCTCGCTCGTCCAGAGGGCCATACATGCGCATCTCCGGAAGCATGTACGACTTCTTAGCTACACTCTCTAGCGGCTTCGCCGGGTCGAGAGTTCCTTCTCCCCAATAGGTAAAGAAAGGCTCCGTTACACTCACTGCACCATATTCCTGTGAAATCTTCTCCAAAAAACCAATGAGGTACATTGGTGGTATGAATAGGCTCATCAGGCGGAATCGCTCGGGTGACACTGCTCCTTGGCCAGCTTTCACCCTATCAGCCAACTCGTCACGAAGCGTCTCTAGGTATTCAATAGCCTCAGGTCGACCCGGAAATAAATAATCGATCGTTAGCAGCTGTAAAAAGCCCTGGGGATTAAAAGGGGTTGGAATAGCTTTGCGTAGTTCATTGATTTCACGGAGGAGTTCAATTTGCCGATCCATTAGAGCTACGATATCGGCCAGCCGGTCCCAGTCCATCTTCCGGCCGGACTGTTCTTCTAGGAAATGTATCATATCCGTTAGCTCGCCTACTAAATACTTCTCTTCATCCTCGCTACGCTGGAACGGATGATCAATGAAGAAACCGGGGCAGTGATTGATCTCCATGAGAAGTTCACCACTCTTAGCCGTGTTATCGCATACCAGGTTGGACCATAGCATAACACTAGGTCTTGGCAGGACGCCTAGTGCAAAGGCACCAGCTAGGCCCCGATGTGGCGTACATATTTCAGAGGCTAACCCCAGCTCGACCCCGGCCGAAAGCATATCTGCTGAATGGCCTGTGAATAGGGCTATCATCCAGGTAGTTGTCTCAGTGTGCATGGGGACGATGTCCATAGCGTAGAGGATCTCAGCGGGGAAGAAGACAGTGTGTGCGGCTATAAATTCACCCTCTTTGCTGGCCTCGAGTAATCGGGTATAGTAATCGGCCATCATCTGGTAATATAGTGTATTACTTTTTCGTGCCTCAGGACTTGCCTGGTTCATCCTACTGATTATGCGGCTCGCCCGTATGATTGAATTAAGCTTGTTTTCCTTGCCCTGGGAAACTATCAATTTCTCTTTGCCTCCAGCATTTCTAGGAAAGCCTGCACTCTGGTGCGGATCTGACCAGACCCTGGTGTGCCATATTCAACATCCAATGCTAATGTCGGTATCCCTTGCCCCTTTAGCCTTTCCGTAAGTAGAGGCAGGTCATGTGCGTATGGCACACAGTATCTGACGATCTGACTGATCACACCATCTACTCTAAATTCACGAGCTAGGTCAAGTATGCGATTGAAGCGCTCATCGGAAGGAAACATACGGGCGCAGGGGAAATTATTCAAGTAGCGCTGTGAGATCGCTTGAAGAGGAGTTATATTTCTATCAAGAACCACCGGGTCAGACCAGTATCTGGTACTAGTACAAAGCTCATCTGTTACCACTAAACCCCCCAGCTCCTCTATGGATTCAATAAATTCTGGGTTGGTCATAACACTACCCACGACCATCAAACGTGCCCTGCTTTTGTGGCTATTCTCTCGTATGGAAAGCTCATCCAAAAGGCTCCTGAGCCATTCATTAAACAACTCCTTAGGCATACGAAAGCACGTATTAAGCACTTCCATTGTCTCAGTACCGCTAATGGGCGGGGTATCGAACTTTCGCAACTCATAAAGACGTTTAAGGAGATTTCTGGATTCATTATATACCACAATGGACCGATAAAGTGACTCATCTGTTATCTGAATTCCGAGGAATTCTTCTAAATGGGTCTTAAACTGTTTGACCTGGCTGTGATATAGGTCATGTGCCGGCTGCGTGTACTTGCGTGGTACGGTAAGTACATGATAAAAGGGGGTGCCGATATAATGACGCCATAGGTCGAACAGGCGGCGGGCTCCGTCACATGTAGACCCGCCAACTACGCCGTCCAAAAAGTCATATTCTCCTTTGAGGCCCAGTTGCAGGCAACTTCGGGAGAAAGAACAGGTATTAATATATAAGTACGCATTACCATCGTCCAGCTCTGTCTCCTTTGAGTAGCCGGTAATCCTGATGGGAAGGGCCCCGGCAGCATGTAGGATTTCCTCAGGGACATAGGTACATAGCCAGCCAAACACCTTCTTTCCCTGACGCTTATGTTCTAGAATCTGTGACGTCTTGGGAAAAGCGTCATTGACTTCACGAAATCGTTCGAGTGTATGCAGTCTGGTATTACCTCCTGTTCAATATCGGTGATATGCAGTGCGGCACTTCTCCTATTAGCCTACAGAGATACGATAATGTTGGAGTTACTTCAAGCCAAAGGTTTATTATTTGCATACCGGTTACCCGAGCGTAGTCTGCAATCTTAACAAAACCTTGAGTCTGCTGCCAGTTCAATCTAGGGTTAACCACTTGATGCTCATGATAATAGAAGACCACCATCTACAACGACAAGGCTACCGGTTATATAGCTGGCCAAATCTGATGCTAGAAACAAGGCAGCTCGACCAATATCATCAGCCCTGCCAAGCCTCCCCAGTGCAGTGCCAGCCATAAACCGCTTCAGTTCTGCCTTCCATTGGCTTTGTGAGAGCCCTTCGCCCTGTGACAACGTGCCTTCTGATAGAATGCTCCCGGGGGCGATGGCATTCACGCGGATATTATGTTGTCCCAATTCCAAAGCCATGCTCTTCGTTAGCGAATGTACACCACCCTTGGACGCGTCATAAGCGGAAAGCCCTATGGATAACGGGCGGATGGAGCTAATGGAGGCAATATTTATGATACATCCGCTTTGTTTCTGCTCTATCATATAGCGGCTAACCTCACGGCTACAGAGAAAAGTTCCTTTAAGGTTTACCGATATTACCTTATCAAAGTCATCGCCAGTTATTTGTGTCAAGGGTATGGCTGGGTAGATACCAGCATTGTTTACTAGAATATCGATACCGCCAACTTCCTCCACCGCAGTTCTGACCATTTCTTGTATTTCTTTTTCTTGGCTTACATCAGTCTGGATAAAGGTAGCCTGATACCCACGTATCCTAAGCTCTTGGCTGGCCTTCTGCGCTCTCTCGCTTTGCATATCAACAATAACAACGCTGGCACCTGCTTCGGCAAGCCTGTACGAAATGGCAAAGCCTATGCCCATGGCGCCACCGGTGACAATAGCTCTCTTGCGGGTAAGATTGATTAGTTCGCCAATCGGTGTATATTCGTTTAGTGGAACCATAAGCGCTCTCGGGGTTATTCCAAGCTATGCTTGGTTTTACTTAGCCATGTTTTTTGGTACGCCAATCGTATAGAGTAACAGGCTACTATAGAAAAAGTCAAGGATAATTTATAGTAGTGTTGACCCGTAACACCCTGATCAGAAGTTAAGGATTCATTGTTTTGTATCTACAGAGGTTCCAAAATGCGATTTTGACACCCCTTTTCACACTAAATAGTGTGGAGCCTGCTAAATTCACTTCTTGACAAGGCCTAGTCGTTGCAGTACCTTTACCGATATAAGGGTGGGGGTAAAGATGCCAAGGAAAGATACAGCAATTCAGCGAGCCGCTAAGAATGCAGGTTTAGACATAACCTTACAGGATGTGGTTGATAGCATAGAAGATGAGTTTCTTGTCATTGATAGTGAGTACCGTGTCAGAATGGCAAATTTTACGGTTCAAGGCAGAATCCAGCAGAGAACTAAGTCTCTTATTGGTGGCCTTTGCTACCAGGTGCTTCATGACAGGAATAGGCCATGCAGTGCACCTCTGTGGGAATGCCCGCTTAGAAAAGTTCTTGAAAGCGGTACCATAACAACAGTTATTCATCCTGATCGTGTCCTCGGAACCAATAGATATTTAAAGATTACCGCTTATCCACTTCGTGATAGCCGTGGCAATGCAACAGGTATCGTTGAATTGAGAAGAGACGTCAGCGCAGAAAGGGACTTGGAGAGCCAGATCCTGCGGCGGCATCATCAGCTTCTCGCATTGAGTCATATTACAAGTGCGGTAAGTGGGCTGTGGGATTTAGACGCCATCTTAAAGATCGCTTTGGATAATGTACTGGAGATTATTAACGGTGACATTGGAGGAATTCTGCTCTTGGACGAAGGTACGCAAGACCTGCGCTATCGCGTACAGCGCGGTTTGTCTGCCAAATATGCCGAGGAAGTTAGGATGCGCAAAGGCGAAGGGATAGGGGGAACAGTAGCCCAGAGCGGTGAGCCCATGCTGTCGGAAAACATCTCCCAAGATCCACGCGCTGCTCACCCAGATTTAATAAGCGCAGAGGGTCTCAAGGGTTTCATTAGCATTCCTTTGAAGGCGAAGGACCAAGTCGTAGGTGTGATGAACCTCGCCAGCCATGTGGCAGGGCGGTTTAGTGCAGATGATGTGTCCCTCCTCAGCTCCATTGGCGACTATCTCGGCACGGCAATTGAGCATGCGAGACTGCATGCCAGACTAGAAAGTGCAGGAAAAAGATATCAAACACTTCTACAACATTCTCTATCCGCTCAGGAGGACGAGCGAAAAAGGATCGCGCGGGAGCTGCACGACGAAACCAGCCAATCGATTACCAGCTTGACCCTCAACCTACAGGCCATTATCCAAATGGCGGAAATGAAAGGTATTGAGGATACCGAGCTTATGGAGAAAATCAAGATGACGCACTCATACGCAATTCATGCCGGCCATGAGGTAGTTAAGCTGATGAAGGAACTCCGCCCAACTTTGTTGGATGAGCTTGGGCTTCCTGCTGCGATCCACCGGTATGCTAAGGACACTCTTCAGGTGCAAGGCATCGAAGTATCTGCGGAATTCATCGGCACGGAGGAGCGGCTCTCGCCAGAAGTTGAAGTAACGCTTTTCCGTGTCGCGCAGGGAGTAATAGGCAATATCTTGGAACATTCGATGGCGAAGAATACCTCTATCAAGCTAGTATGCAGCGTCAGTGAGTGTCAGTTATGCATTGAGGACGACGGTCAAGGGTTCAACGTCGATAAGATCACACGGGTAGACCCAAGCGGACGGGGAGCAGGGGTATTTACGATGAAGGAAAGAGTAAAATTGGTGGGCGGTGTTTGTCATATTGACTCCCGTCCAGGGCAAGGGACAAGGGTTGTGGTGAATGTTCCATTGGGAAAGGATGTGGCAATTGAAGAAGATAAAGGTGCTAATAGCCGATGACCACACCCTGGTGCGGGATGGAATCCGTTCTATGCTAAATCTCGTTGCCGACATAGAAGTAATCGGGGAGGCAGCAAATGGAAGGGAGGCTGTGGAAATGACAAAACAACTGGTACCAGATGTGGTTCTTATGGACCTAGCAATGCCTATCATGAGTGGCTTGGACGCAACTCGCAGAATACGCAGGGAATTCCCCGGCACTAAGGTGCTGGCACTAACCCAGTATGATGACAACGAATATGTAATCCCTGTTATCGAGGCTGGGGCAAGTGGCTTCGTTACTAAGATGGCTGCATTTTCAGAGCTTACTTCAGCCATCCAGGCCGTATACCATGGGGATTCCTTTCTATCTCCATCGGCGGCAGCAGCCCTCGTAGAGGAATGTCAGCAGAAAACTATTGGAGAAGAGGGAAAAGAACCTTACCAACTATTGACAGATAGAGAAAGAGAAACGTTAAAACTAGTTGTTGAAGGATATACCACGCGGGAAATAGCAGATATGCTGGTAGTTAGCCCAAAGACCGTCGAGTGGTATAAAAACAGCCTAATGAAAAAACTTAACATCCATAATAGGACTGACCTTATTAAGTTTGCCATACGTAAACGGCTTATAACCATATGATGGCATGAATGAAACCCTTCTACTAACTTCCCACGCATTATCCCCTTGTTGGGACTTCCTTCATAGACAATTCAGGGTATTTCCCTAGTAAGAATTCCAAAAACATATCATCCTTATCCTAGGGGTTTTCCTATTGTCGCTTCCCTAAATGACAGGTACTATGTGGGTGGAGTAAATATTTTCTACTTAAAGGTAGTATGATGCGACCAATCATAGCTGATAATAATCAGGGTTATAAAGCCAATCGAACTAGAAAAGTCCCTGTTGATCACAGCCTCATGCCACCCTGCCAAGCTGCCTGCCCTTTGCACATGGAGATAAGAGAATATGTTGATTTGGTTGCTCAGGGAAGGATCATGGAGGCATTACAAGTAATAAGAAGTGGCAACCCTTTTCCATCTATCTGTGCCTGCGTCTGTACCCATCCCTGTGAGGATGCCTGCCGGCGCTCTCAGGTAGATAGCCCCATCGCTATTCGAGCATTGAAGAGATTCGCCCTTGAATTCGGTGGTGACAGGATGATCCAGACTAAAGCGGAGACTACACATCATGAAAAGGTTGCCATAGTAGGGTCCGGTCCGGCAGGATTGTCTTGCGCTTACTACCTAAGGGAGTCGGGCTATCCGGTAACCATATTCGAAGCCCATTCGGAACTGGGGGGTATGCTCCGAGTCGGCATTCCCCAATACCGCCTTCCTCGGGAGGTACTCGAGACAGAGGTTCAGAGGCTAACGCAGATGGGGGTTGAAATCAGGACGGAGACGCGTGTGGTGTCCCTAGATCTGCTATTTGATCTGGGTTACAAGGCTATCTTTATAACCATCGGTGCCCATCAGAGCCTTAGAATGGGAATAGAAGGAGAAGACAATCCAGGGGTGATAGATGGTGCAACTTTTCTCCGTGAAGTAAACCTGGGACTTAAGCCATCTCTGGGGACAAGGGTCGCCGTGGTGGGAGGGGGGAATGTAGCGCTTGACGCCGCGCGGACTGCTCTTCGATTGGGTGCGAATAAGGTGTATATTCTCTACCGCCGCAGCCGTGAGGAAATGCCCGCAGATGCCGCAGAAGTGGAGCAAACCCTGGATGAGGGGGCCGAGATCCTGTTTCTGGTAGCGCCAAACAAAATAAGAAGCAAAAACGGGCGATTAAGCGTAACCTGCGTAAGAATGGAGCTTGGGGAACCAGATGCCAGCGGCAGGCGTCAGCCCGTGCCGATAAAGGACAGTGACTTCAATAAGGAATTCGATACCCTAATTACTGCTATCGGTCAAGCACCTCAGACACCGGTCGATTTCCACGTTCGCATTGGCCGGGGCAGCACTATTCAGGTTGATACAGTAACACTCACCACCAATAGAAGAGGGGTCTTCGCCGGCGGAGATGCTGTCACCGGGCCAGCGACCGTGACGGAAGCGCTGGCAGCCGGGAGGTTGGCGGCCTCACGTATTGACGATTACCTCCAGCACAGGTACCCGCTGGTTAGCAAAGAGGAGAGGAAAAGCGTGGCAGGTGATCTGCACCCTGAAACGATAGAAATGATAAGGAAAACTGGCCGACTTGAGCCACCGATTCTTTCTCCAAGAGCAAGGAGAAAGGACTTCAAGGCAGTGGAGCTTATCTATGACTGGGAGGTCGCTACCAATGAAGCGAGAAGGTGCCTTCGGTGCGGTGTGGGCGCGGAGATCCTGTTCCAGGATAAGTGTGCCTCGTGCCTTACCTGCCTGAGGGTCTGCCCGTATCATGTCCCCTACTTGGATGCCAGCGGTACAATCCAGATACCGGATGATCAGTGTCAAGCTTGTGGTATTTGCGTGGCCGAATGTCCAGCCAAGGCAATAGTCCTGCGCAAGCTATATGACCGACGACAGATAATTGAGGAGCTGGATTATATACTTAAGTCGGCGGCACAATCGACATTCAAGCCAATAATTATCGGCTTTTGCTGCCAGTATGGACTTTTTGGCACCGGCACTCTAGCAAGCTTATGGAGGGGGCCTGGGGCCGGTGTCTGGATAGTGCCTGTTCTTTGCGTAGCCAAGGTAGAGGCTGACCACATACTGCGTGCCTTCGAGATGGGTGCTGAGGGGGTTTTCATCGCCGGGTGTGGGGAGCAGTGTTCCAGAGAAAACACCGCCTTCTGGGTTCGAGAGCGTGTTGAAAAGGTTAGAAGGACACTGGTACAGATTGGTATGGAGCCGGAACGCCTGCAGGCTTTTGTCTCAAGCGACACCAACGAAGATCTTGCCGCGGGGATAGATAATTTTGTCGAACAAATAGGTGGACTCTATTTAGCCTCGGTAATAGTGCAGGAGGTGAAAATTTGATAGTCGCCGAACAAAAACCTCTGGAGGAAATTAGGCGAATGATTACCCCCTATGAAATGGTATTGATACTCGGTTGTGGCACCTGCATGACAGTTTGTGATGCTGGTGGCGAGCGTGAGGTCTCTTACCTCCATAATGCATTACGAGTAGCACAGGCAAAGGGCGGAAATGGAACTCACACCTTCTCAGAGTATACAGTGAAAAGACAATGCGACCCTGAATTTTTAGACATAATTGGCGATAAAATTGCTGACGTGGATACCATTCTTTCCCTTGGTTGTGGCATTGGGGTACAGGCTCTAGCCGAAAGGTATCCGGATCTGCCCGTATTGCCCGGTGTTAATACATCTTTCATGGGTATGGCAAATGAGTCTGGGGTATGGGATGAGCGGTGTGCCGCCTGTGGTGATTGCAGATTAGAAGATACCGCTGGCATTTGTCCTATCACCAGGTGCACCAAGGGGATACTCAATGGTCCCTGTGCTGGTACCAAGAATGGTAAGTGCGAAGCGAACAAAGATATTGACTGCGCCTGGATCCTAATCTACAAGCGTCTGGAGAGACTGGGACAACTGGAGAAAATGCGCAGGTATTACCCTATGAGAAACTTCCGCGCCATCCCTAGACCAAAAAGGATCACTAGCAAAACCAGCGTTGATGTAGGAGGGGATAATGGCTAACTCATTATTTGAGGAAAAACTCAGCTCTAAAGAATTCTTGGTGACCACGGAGATAGGGCCACCCAAGGGGGCAGATGTTACGGAAATGATTCACCACATAGATCTACTCAAGGACAATGTTGATGCTATCAACGTTACCGACCATCAAAGCTCGGTGATGCGTTTCCCTTCCCTGGGCGGCTGTTTGCTGGTGAAGGAACGGGGTGGTGAGCCTATCTTGCAGGTGACCTGCCGTGATCGAAACCGCTTGGCGCTTCAGGCCGATCTCCTCCTGGCATACTCCCGAGGTATCAATAACGTGCTTTGCCTAACCGGAGATTCCATTGACGTAGGAGATCACAAGGAGGCAAAGCCTGTTTTTGACGCGGATTCCGTGCAATTACTGAGGATGATAAGGACAATGGAATCGGGAAAGGATATGTCAGGTGAGGACCTCAAGGGTACCCCCAAGTTCTGTATTGGCGCCTCAGTTCATCCCGAAGCAGACTTTATCGAGCCACAACTGATCAAGTTTGAGAAGAAGGTCGCTGCCGGAGCACAGTTTTTCCAAACGCAGGGAATATTCGATCTGGCAAGCTTGCGCCGCTTCATGCAGTATGCCTCCCAGTTTGATGTTCGAATCTTAGCTGGCATTATAGTCCTCGCCTCAGCTAGGATGGCTCGGTATATGAACGATAACGTTCCCGGAATAATTGTAACTGAAGCCATTATCGATGAGCTAGCCGGTGTGGAGAAGGGTAAGGGGCTTGAAAAAGGAATCGAGATTGCTGCCAGATTGATGAGAACAATAAAGGAGGAAAACCTGTGCCACGGCGTCCATATTATGGCAGTAGGCAATGAAGGGATTGTGCCTGAGATATTGGAGGAGGCAAAACTGCTCGGTGTGCCTCCTAGAGCAAAGTAGAGCATAGCCACAGGCTAAATAGGCTAATAAAGTAATGGAGGGAGGAAGTAAAATGGGAAACGGTAGCTCTAACAAGATGTCTAAATCCAACAAAAAGGGGGAAAGCAAAAAAAGTAGAAAGAAGAAGGGCGAAAAAATACTAATCATTGACGATGAGCTTGATTTTCTGGAAGCTTTCCGGCGGACTTTGGAAGCAAAGTCCTATCAAGTAATAACTACCTCCGGCAAAGAACAAGCCCAGGAGATAATGGGAGCGGAAGAACCCAATCTCATTGTTCTGGGTACAATGGCTCCAGCAGGGCAAGCATTCTCTATGTACCAGTGGCTTGGACAGCATCCCAGATATAAAGATATACCGCTTCTCGTGATCGATGCCCGGTATGAGGAGCGGCCTATTAAGGGATGGAGAAGGTTTGAGGGTATGCAGCTAGAGGCTGATGAATACGTAACTAAGCCAATTGAGCCAGCTTCGATGGTGCCCCAAATTCAAAGCCTGCTTGAAGCAGCGATAAGGCGCATAAGAGTAGTAGTAGCTGATGACCATACTATGGTCAGAACCGGGATATGTTCAGTTCTCACGCTGCAAAAAGAATTTGAGGTGGTAGGCGAGGCTGTAAACGGGCAGGATGCCATTGAAAAGGTGATGCAGCTTTTACCGAACGTTGCATTAATAGATATAGCCATGCCCGTAATGAACGGGATAGAAGCGACTAAACGCATAAGTAAGGAATACCCGCAGACAAAGGTTTTAATTCTGACACAATATGACGAAGAAGAGAATATGGTTATTGCCAAGAAGTCAGGGGCATACGGCTTTATTGCCAAGAAGGCTGCTAGCTCCGACCTAATAAGAGGCATAAAGTACGTAGGCCAAGGGAGATACTACCCTACATCTTTTGCCGAGTTAGTTGTTGGATAAAAGCGAGTACCTTGCCTCCCAGAAATCAGTCTAGGTAAAATGTTAGACTTTGGGCCAAATGGGAAGGGAACCTCCGTAAAAACTATCTTATGCGACTCTGATGGGATTTGAGGCTGCGATATTTAATGCCAAACCCAGACTGGCAACACCCTGATCAGAAGTCAGGGAGTTATCGGTCTATGCGTAAAGAGGATAAAAGAAGCGATTTTAACTCTTTAACTTAGTATCGCGGAAATTCTGCAATTTCTGTGATGGGCATGTGACACTTGTGTGATGTGAGGGATTTAGACGAGTTAGGGAGTCTGGAGAGGACCTATTTTAGACTCCCTGACTCGAGGAAAACAGAGGTGAAAAACTACCTACCAGGTATTATGTGAATTTATATTTAAATAAGGTTTGGTGAGCCATTTGAGTTAAAAGCACGAACCTTTTCCAAGACTTTTGCATTTGTCTATTAGAAAGCGGCCAAGAGAACGGGCAGGGACATCTTGGCCTCTCTTTTGAAGCGAAATACAGCAGTTTGTTGGTTGAACATTCTGGACTCTTGTGTGGTCGCGAGCGGTGGTGGATTTGAACCCCGGACACCCTGATTAAAAGATTGGGTAACGCTTTTCGGCTCTGGAGCCCAGTTTTGAACCTGACAACCGCTAATTCCTCAGGCCAGTCTGGGTATCACTTTTCAAGCTCTCTGAAACCTATTTATTGCACTCTTTCTTAAGATTTCAAGATTTCTGTGATATGGTTGTGATGTCTTTGTGATGTACGAACCACCCCACCTCTTACTAGCTCTGCACCCTTTCCAGCAACTCTTGCGTCCTGCGCTACCGCTAGTCCAATCCCTTCTCGAGGAAAATATCTTGGGACCCTTCCAGCGTCTTCTTTACAAGTACAATGAGACCCCTTTCATGATACCTCCAGCATCTTATCCACGGCGGCCTTTGCTATGAGGCGAACTTCCTCCGGAACCTTAACCTCAGGTGCCATCTCCTCAAGGGACCAGAGAACGTTCTCCAGGGTGATGAGCTTCATTCGGGGGCAGACCGCCTGCTCGGAGGCGGGGATAAATCTCTTATCCGGGTTTTCCTTTCGCAGTCGATGTAGTATTCCAATTTCAGTCCCCACAATCACCTCTGCGGCCGTAGTGTTACGTGCAAATCTACATATGCCCCCGGTGCTCAGGACCTCATCGGCAAGGGTGATCACCTCCGGCCTGCATTCAGGGTGCACCACCACCTTAGCCCGGGGATGCTCCTGCTTTAGCCTGATGATGTCCTGCGACTTTATCCGAGTATGGGTAGGACAAAAGCCAGGCCAGAGGATCATCTCCCTCCCCGTCCTGGTGGAGATATAATGACCCAGATATTGATCGGGTATAAATAGAATCTCTTTCTTCTCGGGCAACCTCTCGACGATCCTGACTGCGTTGGCAGAGGTGCAGCAGACATCCGATTCCGCCTTGACCTCAGCGGTGGAGTTGACGTAGCAGACAACCGTAGCCCCCGGGTGCTCTTTCTTTTTCTGTCGCAGCCCTTCGGCGGTAATCATATCGGCCATAGGGCAGCCGGCATGAATATCCGGCAGCAGGACTTTTTTATCGGGGCAGAGGATGGATGCTGTCTCCGCCATGAAAAGAACCCCGCAGAATACGATCACCGCAGCACCTGTCTGGGCCGCCTTCTGGCTCAATTCCAGGGAATCGCCCACGAAGTCCGCGATGTCCTGGATTTCGCCCAGTTGATAGTTATGGGCGAGAATAATGGAATTTCTTTCCTTCTTCAGGCGCAGAATTTCCTCTAGTAGACTGGCATCGCTATCTAAACTACTTATCACCGATCACCCTCCAGCCCTCGGTGTAGACATTCATTTTCTTTCCCCTGACAAAGCCGATAAGAGTCACACCTAGACGGGCAGCCAGATCAACTGCCAGGTCTGTAGGCGTAGATTTGGAAATGACTATGGGGATATTCCTTCTCGCTATCTTCAGTACTACCTCTGAGGAAATCCTGCCGCTAGATATTATCATCCGGTCATCTGTGGGCATATCTTCCAGAATGCACCTGCCGAAGATTTTGTCGATGGCATTGTGCCTTCCTATGTCCTCGGCGAAGATCAGGATGTTCTTTGTATCACACAGGGCAGCGCTATGAACCCCGTGCGTTGCTCTATAAATCTGGGAGCTCTGCTGAAACTCTTTTGCCAGGGCAAATACCTCACTAGCTGATATGCTCATCTCAGACTTCACCTTCGCCTGATTTGTTGTATCGGCAGCGCGATAAAAAGAGGCCCCGCTGCCGCAACCGGAGGTGATAAGCCGCTTGAATATAAGCTCCGTGGCCCCTCCCATATCCCCTTCAGTTTCCACACGCACCACGCCCCTGCGATCATCGAGGACAATTTTCCTGATGTCTCCCTTATGTTGTATCAAACCCTCAGAGGACAGAAAACCAACAGCCAGATACTTCAGGTCTTTCGGGGTGCATAACAGGGTTACCAGTTCCTGGTTGTTTAAAATAATTGTAAGGGGAAATTCCCTGGCGACCACGTCCTCGACCTCGCGCTTACCATCCTCAGTAATACGCAGTATACTGAACTCCCTTAGCTCTTCCATGATCCTACTATATCTACCTCTATAGGGTCTCCAATCCTTGCCACGCCGCCGTGAATCACCCTGGCGAATATCCCCTCCGTTGGCATAACACATACACCTGCCTGCCGGTAGATCGCGCACGGATTATGGCACTCCTTGCCAATCTGCGTAATTTCCAATGTAATTTCTTTCCCTATTGATATTCTGGTACCTATGGTCAAAGATACCAGATCAATTCCCTCGGTGGTAAGGTTTTCAGCGAAATCACCAGGACCTACGGTGAGACCGAGCGCTCGCATCTTGTCGATGCTCTCCTGGGCCAATAGGCTTACCTGGCGATGAGTACAGCAATCGGCGTGGGCATCACCAACGAGCCCATAATCCTCCTGGAGGACTCCTTTGTTTTGTTCTTTCTTCCTGGTGCCCTTCTCCTTGCTTGTACAAACGGCAATTATTCTAGACACATCTTCACCACCCAGTTAATCTCATTCCGCCGGTTCAAAGTAAGAGCTGAGATAGAGGATCTTTTCTGGTTCAACGGGATCGTTTGATTTCACCGTAATCTTGAACAGATGCGGGCCAGCCACCTTCATTTCTTGCACTGTAGGCACTGTCACTCGCACAGTGCTTTCATCACCGGGTTGCAATGTTGTAGGACCTACAACTTTAGGTGGGCCCGGTCAGCATCCTTCCAGAGTCTTTATCTTTACATCATCTATGATAAGCCGTGCATCGCCCACATTTGTAAAATTGAAACTATAGTCTACTGCAACACCCGGGGGTATTACTCCCAAGTCGACAGTTTCTTGGTCGAAGTGTATCCGTGGCTCGCCAGTCGAGGGCTCACTATCGTCGCAGGCAGTCAACCCCAGTGCTACCAATAGTAACACGCTTAGGATTGATATTGGGACAATACGCTTCATCTTTCCACCTCCATAAGTATTTGGTTCTATTATTATTTGTCACACTGTTGTCGGTATCAACAATTCAACTTGGCTAGAAGCTTCATATAAGACCGCGGCGCCAGCCTCACGCATTCCTTCGATCAAATGGTTCAGCATTCTTATCCTCCCAGGCCCCCTTTACGTAAGCTGGAATTAATGGCTACTACTTTCATTTTGACCTCCCCATTTTTGGTGCTCCTTAAACATACACTTATCCATAACTACCAGGAGCCCGGCCTCTTTAGCTCGGGTCGCGGCCCTCTCATTTATCACTCCCTCCTGCAGCCACACCGCCTTGGCCCCTATTTTTATCGCCTCCTCCACAATGTCCGGAACCTCTTCAGAGCGACGGAAGACGTCTACCACGTCCACTGGTTGGGGGATTGAGCCGAGGTCAGCGTAACTAGGCTCTCCCAGTATCTCCTTATGCTGAGGGTTCACTGGGATTATCCTATACCCGTGCTCTTTCAAGTAACTCGCTACCCGATAGCTGGGGCGATCATGATTTGGAGAAAGCCCGACCACAGCAATAACTCGGCTGGATTTCAGGATTTCCTGTTCTGTACTCACAGTCCGCCTCCTTTGCTTACCTCTCCACACTGGCATGTCTTTCAAGAGCGCTATAGAAGGCGTTCCAGAAGGGGTCTACCCTGGGGTGCTCCAGCCTCCTCTCCTTTCCCTCTTCCACCAGGATCATGCCATGACCCTGATCTATCAGTTCCCCAACAATAGATGCGGCGATCCCTTTTCGTGTTAGCTCCTTGACCACTTCCTGAGCCTTGTACTCACGACAGGTGATGATCAATGTCCCCTCGCTGATGGCAGCATAAGGGTCGAGGTCAAAATACTGGCATACCTCCCTTACACACTCCTCGACCACGATCTTTTCCCTCACCACTCTCGCCCCTAAATCCGCTGCTTGAGCGATCTCGTATAGACCACCCCATATGCCACACTCGGTAGCATCGTGCATCGCGGTGACCCCAGCATCCCTCACCCCTACGCTCACTGCGGTCATTGCGTCCTCCACTACCGACATCTTGTAAAATATCTCCTGTGCCCGTTGGCTGAAGCCAGCCCCGAATTCCTTTTCTATTAGCTTGGGAAACATGGTAGCGAAGATACCCGTTGCCTCGATGGCTGGCCCCTTGGTGACTATTATCTTGTCTCCGGCCTTCGCCATCTTGGGGGTAACGTATTCATCCTTTTCACCCACGCTGAGCACCGTGGCTCCACCCACCATGGGGTAATGGCAGTTTTCGTATCGGGCGGTATGACCGCAAACGATGGAGATACCCAACTTCTCGCACTCTCTATGCATCGTATCCCAGACTATATCCAACTCTCCTTTGGTCATCTCCATGG
The DNA here is from genome assembly GCA_035528575.1 of Dehalococcoidia bacterium. Taxonomy (NCBI): domain Bacteria; kingdom Bacillati; phylum Chloroflexota; class Dehalococcoidia; species Dehalococcoidia bacterium. The sequence goes on from DATKYK010000040.1 coordinate 93,756, forward strand.
GGAGGTTTAGGTCTATGGCCATGAAGCATGGTTTCAGTCCACTGGTCACCGCATCTGAAGCTAGAATATGAATGGCAAACCAGGCAGCCCGCTCCCACCCATATTCGGGGACGATAAATACCGGGTCAGTGGTCAGCGCCACCGCCTTGTCTCCAATCTCCACGATGCCGACGTCTACACCGTGCTGGGGTCCTATGAGAACGCATTCGCTCTTGGCACCCAGGCGTGGGAATATCAACTCACTGAAGATTTCGGGTGAGATCTTGCCGATCTCAGGGAGTTCGCTCACCTTCACCTCCTTTCGATTTATTTAGATAATCATCTATGGCGGATTTAAGCGCTTCCTCGGCAAGGACAGAGCAGTGCATCTTAATCGGTGGCAGCCCACCCAGGGCCTCGGCCACCGCCCGATTTGATATTTTAAGCGCTTCCTCCACGCTCTTCCCCTTCACCAGTTCGGTGACCATGCTGCTGGTGGCAATGGCCGCACCACAGCCAAAGGTTTTAAATTTGGCATCTACGATGGTACCATCCTCTACCTTGATGTATAGCTCCATGATATCGCCGCACACCGGGTTCCCCACATGCCCTATACCGTCAGGGTTGTCTATTTCCCCTACGTTCCTGGGATTCATGAAGTGCTCCATCACCTGCTCGCTGTACATAACTCACCTATATGCCGCTCTTTAACATTGGGGACATAGCGCGCAGCTTGGTAATAATTCTCGGTAATACCTCGAGGACGCGGGCGATATCCTCTTCAGTTGTCTCCCGACCCAGGCTAAACCGGAGCGAGCCATGGGCCAGCTCATGGGAGAGCCCCATCGCCAGAAGCACGTAGGAGGGCTCAAGGCTGCTGGAACTGCAGGCAGAGCCGGTGGAGGCAGCGATCCCTTCAAGATCCAGATTGAGCAGCATCGATTCCCCCTCCACAAACTCAATGCTCACATTGACATTATTGGGCAGCCTCTGTGTGGGATGGCCGTTAAGACGGATGTGCTCTATCTGCTCCACAAGACCTTTTATCAGTTTGTCACGAAGGTAAATCAGGCGTTTCGCTTCGGTTTCAATCTCCCCCTGCGCTATCTCCGCCGCCTTGCCAAAGCCAACAATCGCGGGGACGTTCTCGGTGCCCGCCCGACGCCTTCGCTCTTGCTCCCCGCCATGCATGAAGGGGATGAGCTTGGCGCCCTTTCTGATGTATAGCGCTCCCACTCCTGTGGGCCCGTAGAGTTTGTGGGCCGACATCGCCAGCAGATCGATGCCCAGCTCATCCACCTTTACCGGGATATGCCCCACTGCTTGCACCGCGTCGGTATGAAAATATATCCCTTTCTCCCGAGCGATCTTACCGATCTCCGCTATCGGCTCTATGGTCCCTACCTCATTGTTGGCATGCATCACCGAGATCAGGATGGTCTTATCGCTGATCGCCTTTTTAACATCCTGGGGATCCACCAGGCCATAGCTATCTACGGGAAGGTAGGTTACTTCAAACCCGCGCTTCTGGAGGAACTTGCAGGTCTCCATGACAGCGGGGTGCTCGATGGTGGTGGTGATGATGTGGTTGCCTTTGCCCTCATTGGCATAGGCGATCCCTTTTATAGCGAAATTGTCCGCCTCCGTCCCCCCGCTGGTGAATACAATCTCTTCGCTTCTGGCGCCCACAAGGGCAGCGATTTTATCCCTTGACTCCTCCACAACCGCCTTTGCCTCCTGGCCAAAGGAATGGATGCTGGAGGGATTGCCAAAGACATCGCTGAGATAGGCCAGCATCGCCTCAACCACCTCAGGGTGCGTGGGCGTTGTAGCAGCGTAATCGAGGTAAATCCTTCTCACGTATTATCCTCCAGAAACTGCAAGCAAGATTAAGAGTTCATCGCCATCGTTTAATAATTCATCGACGGAAGCCTGCTTTCCATTGATAAAAATATGAACGTGAGTGGCCACCTCCCCCTGCTTGTTATAGAGCCATCGCCTCAAGGACGGGAATTGAGCTGTCAGGTTTGTAAGGCACTCCAAGGCATCATTCGCTTTTACCTCCATCACCTCTTATCCACTGGTGAATTGGCGTAGTATGGAAGGAATCTTCACCTTGACGCTCATTTTTACTTCTCCCTTGCTTTTAGTATCGCAGAAGCGCTAATATCAGCCTTTATAACCTGCTTCTGCCGCATACGCTACAGTTAGGACTCCTGATTAGATCGACAAAGGTAAATTCCATCGTCTCACCTTTACCCCTCCTCACCGAAGCCTGGGTATAGTATCTGCCGTTCATATCTGACCAGATCGCTATCGGTCAGCGTGTTCAGCCCTCCACTACGTCGCCGGTGACAGGGTCGACCCTCACCCCCTTGGCAGTCACCCAGGCGATCCCCTGCTCGATGTCTTTTTCTTCCCCCTCCAGTTCTAGTACTACCCAGCCCTTATCCTCGGATACATCGGCGCGGCGGATATTGGTCATCACCTTGAACTGAACACCAAGGTTGTAGATAATAGGTTCACCGATCAACTCCTGGGGAAAGGTAAACATTACTCGTCTCTTTGCCATATTATCCTCCTATTCCATATTCCGTAGAACAGGTTAAAATTTAATGGGCTCAAACTGTAACCCGTTCACCGAGTACCTCCTCAAAGGACTCGAGGGCGGGCTGGATGATGAGGGGCTTAACAGCGTCTGATACCACTTCCTGAGTTTTGAGTCCGGCGCCGGTTATAAAAGCTACTGTTAGCTCGTCTTTCTTGATCGTCCCTGAAGCCGCAAGCTTCTTCAGCCCTGCCACCACCACGCCGCCCGCAGTCTCGGCAAAGATACCTTCGGTTTGAGCCAGGAGCTTCATCCCAGCGACAAGTTCCTCATCGGTGACAGCACAGGCGGCACCCCCTGACTGTCTGGCAACCCTCAAAGCATAATAGCCATCAGCGGGGTTTCCAATAGCTATGGACTTAGCGATGGTATTTGGCTTTACCGGGTGTACATGAAGAGAGCCTGCTTCAAAGGCATTGACAATGGGTGAGCAGCCAGCAGCCTGTGTGAGGTACATATGAGTATTAACCGGTTCGATTAAGCCCAGCATAGATAGTTCATCCAAGCCCTTCCATATCCTGGTAAAGAGGAGACCCGAAGCGGATGGAGCCACCACGCACTGCGGGGCACGCCATCCCAACTGCTCTGCCACCTCATACGCTAGTGTCTTACTTCCCTCAGCGTAGTAGGGGCGGAGGTTGATATTGATGAAACCCCAGTTATATCTCTCCGCCACCTTGGTGCATAGGCGGTTGACATCGTCATAGCTCCCGTCAACCGCTATCAAAACCGGGTTATAGATTGCTATTCCCACCAGCTTGCCCTGCTCCACATCAGAGGGAACGAAAACATAGGACTTCATATTTGCCTGAGCGGCATGAGCAGCCACGCTAGCGGCGAGGTTGCCTGTTGAGGCGCAGGCTACAGTGTCAAATCCGAACTCCCGCGCCTTGGTGATCGCCACCGAGACCACCCGATCCTTGAAAGAGTATGTCGGATTCAGGCAATCATTCTTGATGTAGAGCTGCTCCAGTCCCAACTCCCGCCCCAGGTTATCGGCTTTGACCAGAGGGGTAAAGCCGGTGCCGATATCCACCACCTCGCTTTCCACCGGCAGTAGGTCACTATAGCGCCACATGCCCACCGGCCCGCTTGACAGCCTCTTCCGGCTCACAGTCTTAGACATGGACTTGTAATCATAGATTACCTCCAGCGGGCTGAAGCAGAAATCACACAAATTGATAGGCTCCGCTGGATACTCCCGCCCGCACTTTCGGCAACTTAACGCTCTAACATAGGACACTTATCTTCGCTCCTTATTTTAAACCTCTATCTAGGATTCCAATGCCTGCGCTAAATCCTCAATTAAATCATCAACGTTTTCTAAGCCCACAGATAGCCTGATTAGACTATCTGTAATCCCTACGCCCCTTCTCACCTTTTCTGGCATCGAGGCATGGCTCATGGTCGCCGGGTGCTCCACGAGGGAGTCGACACCGCCAAGGGACTCTGCCAGGGAGAAGATGGTGACGCTTCTCAGAAATGAATTGGCAGCCTCAATCCCACCCTCAATTTCAAAAGAGACCACGCTGCCAAATCCCTCCATCTGCCTCACGGCAATCTCATGCCCAGGGTGTGATTTAAGCCCGGGATAAAAGACCTTCTTCACCTTGGGTTGTTTTTCAAGATAAGCTGCAACCTGAGCCGCATTCTCCTCATGCCGCATCATCCTCACCGGAAGGGTCTTGATTCCCCTCAGCACCAGCCAACAATCGAATGGGGAGGCGCAGGTTCCCAGCGCATTAAGAAGAAACTGAACCCTATCGGTTAATTCATCGGTGGTGGTTACCACCGCCCCACCAACAACATCGCAGTGCCCGTTAAGGTACTTGGTCGTGGAATGAACCACTAGATCGACGCCGTACTCGATGGGTCTCAGGAAATAGGGGGTGAGAAAGGTATTATCCGCCGCCGTCATCAGATTATGTCTTCTGGCAATGTCAACCACCATCTCAATATCAACGATGTTCAGTAGTGGGTTGGAGGGGGTTTCTATCCATATCATCCTGGTATTGGGCCTTATCGCATCCTCGATCCTTTCCCCATCGTCCATTCTTAAGAAGGTGAACTCCAGCCCAAAGTCCTTCATTACCTCGTCAAAGAGTCTATAAGTGCCCCCATAGATATCATCCCCTGAAATCACGTGATCGCCTGCCTTGAGAAGGTGCATGACAGTTGTCTCCGCAGCCATCCCGGTGGCAAAAGCGAAGCCAGCCTTCCCTCCCTCAAGTTCAGCAATACAATTCTCCAGTGCCTTCCTGGTGGGATTTGCTGTTCGGGAGTAGTCATAGCCCCTTGTTACCCCCACATCCTTGAATACAAAGGTCGATGTCTGGTAGATCGGTGTAGCCAGGGCACCGGTTATAGGGTCTGGCTCCCTCCCGGAATGGATGGCCAATGTCTCAAATCTCATCTCATTTTCCTCCAGTATCTAGCTTAAACCTCCCCAGAAGGAAGTCAACTCCAGAGAATGTAAGAACACCGGGCTAACCAAGACCAGCAGATAGACAGTCCGTTAGCGAAACAGTGCTTACTATATCCTGCGACGCAGCGCCAGTCCAGTTCCGCCAAGGGCAGCCGCCGTGACAAGCATAAACACACCAATGCCGATCAGCATTTGGGTGACACCAAAGCCCAGAACGGCAAGGTACAGGTAGTTCTCCATGTTTAATGCCTGGGCATAGCTCAAATGCTTAGGGTTTGTTGAGTTAAAGCCACCCCCACCCAGCAGCTCGTCGTAGCTCGAGGCTATTCCTCGCCGGTGCTCCCTTATAGTGTCGCCGGCAGCTTGGGCTTCCGCAGCCGAATCGACTAACTCACCGTTCGCCACCGCGGTCTCATCAAGGCCGAGAGTCACCTGCTCTATCCGCATGGCGTCCGCCATCCAATCGGCTTTAGTGACGCCCTGGACAATGAACATTACGCCCAAGGCGAAGGCGGCGACGCTCAGACCTAACACCACTATCCAGAGATATTTTGTTACAATAGACATGCCTTCCCTCCTTTGCAGCTTGATTTGGAATTACACTTAGCTAGTCTTAAAGTAGCTTCATGCAGATCACCTGCTAGAATGAGTGTCTATGTTCTCCCTCCATCGCTATATACCTCCTCGATTTTCAGCCTATCATTTTCTAAGTCCACCCCAACTGCTACAGGTTCAAGGTCTCTTAAGCCCTCTATCCTTCTTAGGCGCTCCTCTAAGCTCATTTGGTTCTCTAGGATGAGCCTGATTGTATCGTTAACGGGATCCGGCAGTCTGCCGTGTTCCAAATCCATGATCGGCTTTTTACGATCTCCTACTATTCGCCCCGGAACGCCCACCACGGTAGCCCCTGGGGGTACAGAGTCTACCACCACGGAATTGGCACCAACACGAGCCCCATCCCCCACAGCGATGGGACCGAGTAATATAGCTGAGGCACCGATAACCACATTGTCACCGATGGTTGGATGGCGTTTCCCCTTTTCCAGGCTAGTCCCACCCAGGACAACCCCCTGATAGAGCAGGACATTATCCCCGATCTCTGCCGTCTCCCCGATTACCACCCCTGATCCGTGATCAATGAAGAATCGTCTGCCGATCCTGGCGCCAGGATGGATCTCTATCCCCGTTAGAAAGCGATTAAAGTAGGAGAGCAGGCGTCCGAGAAATTTAAGATTATGGTTCCATACGAAATGGCTCAGGCGATGAAGCCATAAAGCATGCACTCCAGGATAGCAGAAGATGATTTCTACCCAGTTTCTGGCTGCTGGATCCTTGGCAGTAACTGTCTGTATATCTTCCTTTATGGTTCTAAACAAGCTGGTTTCCCCTTTTATTCTAACCATGCTCTATATATTCGGTATCGACCGAGTATTATCTTGGAAAAGCCAGGTAGTCAAATAGCGCTCACCGGTGTCGGGCAGAACAACCACGATAAGCTTGCTTTCGTTTTCCGGCCTCCTGGCCACCTCAAGCGCAACCCACGTTGCAGCACCCGAGGATATGCCAGCTAAGATCCCCTCTTCCCTAACCAGTCTTCGAGCCATTATCCCGGCATCTTCATTGGTAACCTGGATGATCTCATCGACCAGATCCCTTCTCAGTACTTCAGGTATAAATCCGGCACCAATGCCCTGAATCTTGTGGGGGCCAGGTTTGCCACCGGAGAGGACCGGCGAGTCCTTCGGCTCTACGGCAATAGCTTGAAACTCCGGCTTCCTCCCCTTGATTACCTCGGCAACCCCGGTAATGGTCCCCCCCGTCCCGATACCGGAAACCAGGATATCCACCCTGCCATCGGTATCCTCCCAGATCTCCTCAGCGGTAGTTTCGCGATGGGTCTGAGGGTTGGCCGGGTTTTTAAACTGTTGGGGCATAAAATAGTTGCGATTATTGGCCACCAGTTCCTCAGCCCTTCTAATTGCCCCGGGCATTCCCTCGGCTCCCGGGGTTAGTATCAGCTCTGCCCCGAAAGCTGCCAGAAGCTGCCTGCGCTCCAGGGACATGGTATCGGGCATGGTGAGAAGCAATCGGTAGCCCCTGGCAGCGCAGACAAAGGCAAGAGCGATACCCGTGTTTCCACTGGTAGGCTCGATGATCACAGTGTCTCCTTTGATCAACCCCGCCTTTTCGGCAGCCTCTATCATGGAGACACCGATCCTATCCTTCACGCTGCCACAGGGATTAAACGACTCCAGCTTTGCCACAACTTCTGAATTAAGTCCCTGGGTCACCTTGTTCAATCTGACTAGCGGTGTATTCCCGATTAATTGGGTGATATCACTGGCTATCTTTGACATTCGAAGTACCCCCATTATTGCAACTACAAATTATATGTAATACATTGCGGATTCGATCTTCTGCTTTTCCCCTTGCCGCTCAACCAAATCTCGCAAGGTTGTTGATTCTAAGACCTCTGCCATTGCTTTTTTCGTCTCTGCCCAGATATCACGAACTGCACAGATATTGGCACGGGAACATACACTAGGATCATCGACACATTCTACTGGAGCGATTGAACCTTCCAATACTTTGATGACTTCACTTAATACTATCTCTTGTGGCGGCTTACCCAGTGAGACCCCACCGTGTACTCCCCGAGTGCTCCGTAGCATTCCCACCGCTATAAGAGGAGCAATTATGTGCTCCAGGTAATGGAGGGAAATCTGCTGTCTTTGGGCAATAACTTTTAATTGCACCGGGCTTTCATTTTGATGAAGGGCGACGTCTAAGAGAGCCCTGGTTCCATATCGCCCCTTAGTAGAAATCTTCATTGTATCTACCTCTATAGTTAACTAAAAAAATCAACATAGTAAACTATATCATAAAGTATGAAAATTGTCAATAGTCTTGGAGGTTTCCTTTGCGTGGCTAAGTCCCTCCGAACCTGATTACTCAGCCAACTTACGGCTGGGATGATTGGCATTGGGGAAGTTCTTATGGTAGCGACGGTAAGGAAGCTTTTTAAAGACCTAGTAACAGCATAAGACATAATAACAGCATATTTATATGATAAAAGTCGCATTCCGCAAGGCGGCTCTGGTGATAGGATTACTACAGAGAGAGGCCGATAGAGTGGTTAAAATGCCGGTAATCGACTTAGAAAAGTGTAACGGATGTGGTTTGTGTATAAGTGTATGCAAATGTGGAGTCATAGTACTGGTTAATAACATTGTAACTATAATACGAAAAGAAAGGTGCATTCACTGCAACCGATGGTGTGCTCAATGCGAAGACGTGTGCCCTACCGGAGCGATAAGCTACCCCTTTGAAATAGTTATCGAGGAGCGCTAGCAACTCCTACCACCCTCTGTTCTTGTCTCTCACCACTTTATAAGCCTCAAGTGATGAGAACATCTCAACTAGTCAGAGAGTCGCGAGAAGAAAAAATTTCGAAGCTTTAATTTGGGAATAATCATGGGGAACTCTCCCCTTCATGAATCCTCTAATTCCGCATCTGAGTGGGCTTGGTGAGCCGTCGGTGATCCGAATTCGTGACACCCTGATCAGAAGTTAAGGATTCATTGTTTTGTATCTACAGAGGGTCTAAAATGCGATTTCGACACACCTTTTCACACTAAATAGTATAGAGCCCGCTTTCTGATGAAATGTTCAATCTAAAGGGCTCATACACTAACTAACTGGATGTATGTAAAAATAGTGCGGTAACTGAGATCAACTTATTTGCTCTAACCAAGCGCTATTTTGAAATGGTTGCCATTTTTGGCGAGATCCTTAGCCAGATAATCTCACAACCGCGTTCAGAACCTCGGCCGAACCCACAACCCGGCTGACGTGGCCCTTGCCAGTTGTGTCCTCCACGAGCACGATGTCACCCGGCCCAATGGTTCGCACCTCACCATCGCCAACTCCGACTTCGGCCTGGCCCGCAAGTTAAAACAGGAATTGTCGCTGCGGTGCCGGATGCAAGTCTCCATACCACCCAGGCGGGGCAGTAATAAAACCACACTTAGTGGCCGAGATAGACGATGAAACATTCAAAGGCATAGCCGGCGGAGCGAAGTCGGTCTCTTGAAATTCGACTTCTACATCTCTGAAATGCGACTCCCTGCTAGGTCTGCGTAAATGCGAATGTACTTCATACTATAATAACCTCCTGCGTGATTAAAAGCTGGAAGATAACACTTGTTAATACTGTGGATTATCATGTTTGGGACTATCGACTCTGTAAAGACCTTCCCACAATTGGCACAAGTTCGGTTCGACTATCGGCTACGTGTTACACATTCTTATGAACTATATAACCGTAAATGTTCTCCTCGGGGTAAAACGACATGTTAACCGCACCAGGATCGGTATGATATACTTACCATCGATAGCAGTTGATGATAGTGGGGGGTTTAGCGTTTTTCAAACTGATCACATACAAGTTCAACTTAACCTGGGTGAATTGGATTTCATTGAGAAAATGGCTGTATATACCGGGATGGGAATGGAAAAGCTGAGGGTTGCTGCTTAAGGATCTGCCAATGATGTCCGGATGCAGTTGCAGGCAAATATTCTCGGAGTTACTATAGGATATATTCTTATTGGAATAGGGAGGTTACAAGGTTCTCGGTGGTTGATTTCTTAGTTAGTAATGCTTCACCAAATGAGCCCCATGGCAATAAGAGAGGCGGGCGACAAGGGAGGAATGAAGAGTATGGCTGAGCAAAAGCTCTGGGAAGTATCAGATATGCTATCACCGAGGATAAGACGACTCAGGGAATACTATTTTCGGGATGAAGAGCGCGAATTCCAGAATAACGTAATGTCATTCACCACAGGTATACCCAACGATGTGGTCTATCAGATCCTCGATTTCATTTCGGTGCCTGATATGCTAGGAGGCGTGCTGTGGGCAAACAGGGATGGACTGGCAGCGATGGCGATCAAGTTGGACCTACCACCTGACTTCTGGGATCAACCTTTGATCATTAGAAAGGCGCTCTTCTTTCAGAGGGTACTCCAGGAGCTACCAGTTGACATACTCGAAGACGAGCTAATCGTTGGAGGTCAGTTCTGTGCCTCCCAATCAACCTGCCTCACCGATGGGGAGACCGAGGAATTCATAAGAATCGAGGCTGAGCTCATCGATAGGTCGGAGAGGATACTCAGCCTGGGCCTTTCATGCGGCGGCATAACCCCCGGCCATATCATCCAGAACCATGTCAAGGTGTTGCAAGAGGGCTTCAAGGGAATAAAAGAGGAGACGGAGAGGCATCTTGAGATGACCGCATCCGAAACGAAGAGGGAAGTCCTACGGGCGATAATCATCTGCTGCGATGCAACAGGCGAGTTCAGCCATCGCTATGCCGAGGAGGCGAGGAGGCTGGCCGGTGCTGAGACCAAAACTGGAAGAAATAAGGAACTTCTAAAGATCGCTGAGGTCTGTGACTGGGTGCCATATAATCCGGCTAGGACATTCCACGAGGCTCTACAGGCTACCTGGTTTTCCCACATGGTTGAGATGATCGCTGAGTCATACCCTGGACCCGGCATCTCCTACGGCAGACTCGACCAGTACCTGTATCCTTTCTATAAAAGGGATTTAGAAGAGGGGCGGCTGAGCAGAGATGAGATGAAGGAGCTTTTTCAGTGCTTCTCCATAAAGCACAACTATGCCTATGATTACCAGACGACTGGAGGGCCCCATGGCCGAAACGCAGGGTTTGGCCAGTTGATCACCCTTGGTGGTAAGGGACCCAACGGCGAGGATTTGACAAACGATTTGACCTATCTCGTTCTGGATTCATTCCAGGAGTTGAACATGCTGGAGCCCAAGCTAAACCTGAGGATTCATTCTGGGACGCCGAATGAGCTACTAATCAGGGTTTGCCAGATGATCCGCGACACTCAGGGCTCCCCCATGATACTTAACTTCGATAGCGTGGTAATTGAGGCCCTGGAGGGGGAGGGTATGTCTTATGAGGATGCCGTTGATTATGGCGTGGTCGGTTGTCTGGAAAACACGGCCCAGGGCAAGGATACCTCGGGCACGGTGGATGTGCATTTCAACGTTGCTAAGAGTTTGGAGCTGGCCCTGGACGAAGGCAAGGACTGGCGTACCGGGGAGTGGCTGGGGGTGGGGACCGGAGACCCCTTGGAGTTTGAAAGCTTCGAGCAGGTGATGCAGGCATATAAACGGCAGCTCAGCTCGACGATAAAGCACGTCACCGAGATAACATCGGCCTGCGATGCCCTGAGGGGCAAATACGTGCCCTGTCCATTCCTATCCGCTGTCGTAGATGGGTGTACAGAGAAGGGAAGGGATATAAGGGATGGTGGGGCGATCTATAACTTCACAACCTTCAATGGGGTGGGAATAGCCACAGCCGCAGATTCCCTGGCGGCGATAAAGAGGATCATTTTTGAGGATAAGAGGTTAACCATGGCGGAGCTACTAGAGGCTCTGCGCACCAATTTCGAGGGAAAGGAGGATGTACGCCAGATATTGATAACTAGGGCGCCCAAATTTGGAAACGATGAAGATTATGTTGATTCTATTGCCAGGGAGATATTCCGCTTCTGGTGTGGGGAGGTGAGCCAGTATGTAACCCCAACTGGAAAGAGGTTCAGGGCAGGATACCTTTCCTGGAATCATTTCATACATGACGGAGCCTTCACCGCAGCAACGCCAAATGGAAGGAGGGCAGGCGAGCCACTATCAAATGGAGCCTCGCCATCCCAGGGCTGCGATGTTAAAGGGCCAACCGCTGCCATGAAATCGGTGGCAAGATTGGGTTTTGACCTCCTCCCATCCGGAGCCTCCCATGTAATTACCATTAATCCCACTGCGCTGGAGACCGATGAACAACTGGATAAATTCGCCGCTCTGCTGATGACATATGATGAGCTTGGCGGCACCTCTCTTCAGTTCAACGTCATAGATGCGGAAACCCTGCAGGATGCTCAGAGAAACCCGGAGAGCTATCGCAACCTGCTGGTGAGGGTCACTGGATATAACGCCTACTTCGTGGGCCTGAGTCGTTCATTGCAGGATGAGATTATAGCTAGAATAGAACACAAGCTGTGAGAAGGGAAAGGTGAATCGCCAAGCACAGGAGGAAAAGGGCCTCATATTCAGCGTTCAGAGGTATTCAACAGAGGACGGGCCGGGGATCAGAACCACGGTCTTTATGAAGGGATGCCCTTTGAGATGCCTATGGTGCCACAATCCTGAGGGACAGGAGTCTTACCCCCAGATTGCATTTAACGGTAGCAGGTGTATCGGGTGTAAAGGCTGTGTGGATGCATGCCCTCAGGGTGCGATCACCTTTACTGCGGATGGACCACGGACAGACAGGGGAAGGTGCCAGAACTGTGGGAAGTGCGCCGAGGTATGCCCCACCGGGGCCAGGGAGCTTATCGGAAGGTATATGACCTCTGAGGAAGCACTTTCAGAGGTTGAGAGGGATATATTGTTCTATCGAAGTTCAGGTGGTGGTGTTACGGTGGGTGGTGGTGAACCAACGGCGCAACCTGGATTTCTGGTGGAGTTTCTAATGAAATGCCATGAAAAGGGCATACATACGGCGTTGGATACAAGTGGCCAGGTAAAGTGGAAGACTATGGAGGAAGTCCTGAAGCATGTCGATCTGGTGCTCTACGATATAAAACAGTTAGACCCTGCCAAACATGCAGATTGCAGCGAGGTTTCCAATAAGTTGATCCTGGAGAACGCGAGAAGGATATCTGGTAAAGGGATTCCTATGATCATCAGGGTGCCTGTGATCCCGGGATATACGGATGGGGAGAAAAATATCAGAGATATAACGAAATTTGTGAGCATCTTGGGGAGCGTGACCACGGTCGACCTGCTGCCCTTCCACCGGCTCGGAGAGCCAAAATACAAAAAACTGGACCGCAATTATGAATTTGAAGGCACTCAACCTCCCACTGACGAATATATGCAAGAGCTTAAACGGCTCGTAGAATCATTTGGATTACAGGCCAGAGTAGGGTCAAAGTAGCGGCTGATAAAAAGGAGGTGACCTCATGGCTAAGATGCCAAAGCAGGTTATGGACCTTATAAACGACCCAGATGCGGTCAAGTTCCTGGCCACCATTGATGATGAGGGAAAGCCTAACTGTGCCCTTATCGCCTCGCTATCGGCAGCAAGTGAGGATACCCTGATATTCGCAGACCTGATGATGAATAAAACTAAGAAGAACCTGATTAGCACAAGGAGGGTTGCGGCAACGGTCTATAAAGCCCCCTGGTCATCCTATCAGATAAAGGGAACCTTCGAGGGTTTTCAAAGCTCCGGTTTTCTCTACGACATGGCTCAAGCGCTTTCTAAGGAATCACCACTGCTCAAGGGCAAGGTATATTTCTACATCAAGCAGATAGGGGTAATAAAGGTTGACGAGGTCTATCTCTCACAGGTGCCGATACCGGGAAAGAGGATAGCCTGAATACAAGATAGAGGCGAGTTCACGATCTCGTGAGATTTTCCATGATCACCCTAGAAGGTTTGGCAACTGACCTCATAAACATCCACTGCGCTAGGGTACGTCCTGGCCACCGCACACTCCCTCTTTGACATAGCTGATTGTTGGGGCTAAAATAGCTATGAAAATGCGGGAGTAACTCAGCTGGTAGAGTCCCTGCCTTCCAATCAAGCCCTCTAGGCTCAAAGCTAGCGGATCGCGATTTAGCTACGAAATTCGGGTGACTAAGCAGGGACTCCTCTTGTTGGGGAAAGCTGGGGGAATGATCTCCATTTCTTACACTAATTTTGGCACCTCCTCATAGCGATTTGGGATCGAGGATATCATAGCAATTTAGGAACGGGATATCAATATAGGTTATCCTACCCAATATAAAACCGGATATCTAGTTAGATATCCGGTCTCTTTTTGTAATTAAATTGCACATTATGGACTTTGGTTTAATATGAGGTAGCCAGCGACTTGACACCTACAGGCGAATACGGTATCTGTATCGGCCATAAGCCATCACACGTCCGTGGGGAATAATTAGATATGTGGAATTTATTATAAAAAGAATATCGTCCATTACCACACAAGGGGAACACCCTTTAACAAAACAGTATTTTGAAAAGCAGGGTGAGGCGTGTGCTGCAGACGTTTATTATGGTCTAAGCCGGGAAATAGAGCGCTTAAACAAAAAACGGATTTATATGGAGGAAAAGCCCCTAGAGAGGCCGAACTACTCAAGCTTCGCCAAGTATTTTCACTGGTTTAAATTGTTGGGGCTTATAGAGCGCACCGATAGAAAGGAGCCTGCCATTTACGATTTTCTGGAGAAGCGTGTGTTCTACAGATTGACCGGCAAGGGTCAAGCCGAAGTGAGAACATGGGAGGACCCGGTAAGGGCAGCGCATCCCGTTGAACTCTAAACCGAATCGGCGAGGAAGTCGCTTACCCGCGCTGTGGGGCACGCCCAGTACCTAGGTCTACACCAACTTCATGGTTATCGCCTCAGGCTCGCAGACGACGGCACACAGGCCGCAGCCAAAGCACTTACCCTCATCGATCGTGGCCTTGAGCTTCTTGGACGGGGGAGAATCCTTCATTTCTATGGCCTCGAAGAAGCACCGCTCCACACAGTCCTGGCAGCCGGTACATAGATCCTGATCCACCTCGGCGCGAAAACGGCTCTTCTCCAGTATCTGTTCTATAGTACCGACCCTGATGCCGATAGCGAAGATATCACAGCAGTCCCGACAGCAATTGCATATTGCGGTGAGCCGCCCGGAGTTGCCAAAGGGCCACGTGTGAATCAGGCCTGCTTCCTCAGCCTCATCGGCGATGGCGACAGCCTCTTGCGTAGAGATCCTGCGGCCGGCGCCCCTGTTTATGGCGTATTCCGCTCCCCGGTTAAGTTGCAGGCAGACGTCAAGCGGGAGATCGCACTCCCTTATCGACCTGCGGCAGGTGCAGGACACCACCGCGATCGAGTCTGCCCCTTTGAGCAACTCCCTGATGTTCTCCTCGGGCAGAAGCTTACCGAGGTCCGGGCTGCGCTCCATGGCCTTCAAGGCAGGAAGCACCTTGATGAACTGCACATACGAGTCTCCCAAACCACCGGACATGGTCTGGAGCCACTCGCCATCCCGAAACTCCTTCCACAGGTCAAGAAGCTCGGTATCGATCCATTTCTCCGCGCTCGATAGGTTGGAATCGTGCAGCTGGGTCATATCGCGGGCGAAGCAAACCCCTTTGCTGGTGCGGATGGCCAGCCCCCGCTCCATAAACTCCTGTAGTTTGCGCTGCACCGCCTCTTCGTCCAGCCCCGATTTTTGGGCCAGCTCCGCGGGCTCCGCTGGCAGCTCGAGCAGCAGTCGCCCCTCCTCGGGGGTCACCAGCTTCTGCAATACGCGACGAAAACGCTCCGACTGGGGGTAGTTCAGCCTCGCCATCAACTCGGTATAGACATCGCTTGTTGCCACATTGACCTCCTTCAACTCTGCCGCCTTCTCTTCGCTTTCGCAGGCCTGGGCTTCGTGTCCCGGGCCTGCTTCTTGCCCAGCACCCGCTTCATCCGAAACCAGGACGGCGTGCGATATCCTTTCATGGCCCTACCACGATCTCCAGTAGTGTATTTCCCCCTGCTGGAGCTTGCGCCGTGGTCATATCGATCCTGGCAGCCTTTACCCTGATGAGGGGCGCTTCCGGCTAGCGGTCGTTTCTATTCTTTAGAGCTTCTTTACTAGGCTGACACCCTTCCCTCGCGGGGTACCGCCGATATCTTCCCCTTCTCCGGTACGTACCACGGCGACGGGTACCACCAGTCGCCGGGCTCGGCGACCCCGTCCTCGATGAGGATGTGCATCAGGTTATAGGGGATGGCCATCAGGCACAGCCCTCCGGGGTGCCCCGAGGTCTGGTGGCAATTATACAGCCCGTCGATGGGGGTGCGGTAGCGCGCCATCTCGGGTATTGGGCTGTTGGTCCACAGCTGGTCCTCGCAGTGGCGGCGGCCGCACCAGGTGCCCCCGATGAGGCCGGTGTTGCGAAGCTCCATTTCACGCGGGGTTGACGACCAGTGGTGGATGATGTTGTCGTCATCCATGCCTTCCAGCGCCTGGCTGTAGGCCTGGCGCACGTAGGCGTTTATCTCATCCTTGATCTTGTCCAGGGCCTCTGGCCCATCCACATGATGCTGTGGCGGGGTGAGACCTTGCATGAAGGGCGCCGATACATATCCCTTGGGGTGGTGGTGCTGGCAATCGGTGGGGTCGAAGGCCTGGGAGGGGCACAATAGCCACATCAGCCTCTCCGGCGGCAACGTCGGGTTGCCTTTATAGCTGTCCACATCCGCCACATTCTCAAGGTAGATCTCCCGCGAATCTGCGGGATAAGTTGTGCCGAAGGGGACATTGTTAGGACCAATTGCAACTTCTTCCATCGCTTTGAACTTGGCACGCCACTTGATGGGCTTGCGGGTAAAGAAGGTGGACACGAAGAGGCTGCCCCCCTTTATGCTGATATCATTGATCTTCTGCAGGAAGGCCCGATCCAGATGCTGCGGCCCGATGAGCTTCTGGAAGGTCTGCTTGACCTCACAGGCGGCGATCACCGCCTTGTCGGCCCAGATGGTCTTCTCCGCCACTGCGGCGTTGTCCCTGAGGCGCACGCCCACTGCCCGCCCGTTGCGGACGATGATCTCGTCCACCGGGCAGCAGGTGCGAATCACTGCGCCGTGGTCGATAGCACAGCGCATGATGGCGTGGAAATAGCCGTGCAGGCCGCCGCGAGGATAGCTCAACTTGCCGGTAAGCAGTAGCAGAACGACAGCGAGGAAGGCGGGGACCGCCACCCCCTCCCAGTGACCGGCAGCCCCCGACCCCCAGGCGGCAAACGCCAGCGTAACCTTGAGGGGCTCGGTCTCCATATGCTCGTCCATGAGGTCGAACATGGTCATGTCCCGCAGCTCCGGTGTCCACATGTCTGGCTGGTGCTGCTTGTAGACCTGCATGTAGGGCACGTTCTCATCCGTGACATCTACTTCAGGGGGGTGCGGCGGGCACCAGAAGGTGGCCCGCATCAGGTCCTTCATGAACGGGGGACTGCCGAGCAGTCCGGCAATCTTGCCGAAGCCCATAATGTCCTCTGGAGTTGGCGCAACCAGCCCTTCGCGGGTGGGCTGTCCAATGCGGCCCATAGAATTCTGCAGGTCTATCGGGCTCCACGACATGCGGAAGCCATATTTATGTAGCCCCAGCTGCTCGAAGCCCGGGGCCGGCGCGGCATACATCAGTTGCGCATGGGGATAGATACGCACGCCGGGTATGGGCTCGACGGTCTCACACGACCCGCCCGCCTCGTACCTTTCCTCCAGCACGCAGACGCTCAGCCCGCACTTGGCCAGGTATGCCGCTGTGGTGGTCCCGTTAGGCCCTCCACCGACAATAACAATGTCATACCGTTCTTCTGTGCTCATTTTTTACCTCCTCGTCCAGGGTTTGTAAAAAGGGCTAGGTTAGCCGAGATTTCCCAATATTTGATTGTAATGTGGGCAGGATGCAACGGGTGCACACCGCTCAATGTGTCTGGTGGTATCTTAGAACGATGGGTGCTACATTGACGGCGGATTCTGTTGCATGATGTATCCCCACACCGTAGCCGCCAGAGTCAACGCCCACATAGAATAGACCCTGTATTGGGGCAGTGGGCGACGGCTTATATTGGCCGCATTGGCCCACTATCTGACCGAGACCGATGCACTCACCACCCTGACCGGGGACCACGCTGTCCCGGGTTACTCGGCTAACGTCGGCAGTGGTGTAGTCCTCGCGGCGTATTATGTGTTTACGTAGCTCTGGATTGAACTCGGCTATCTTTTCATCCAGCGCATCTGCCCACTTCTTCGTGTTTTTCATTTTAGGGTCGGCTACGCATACGGTTGCAGTCAGCAATACCTGTTTGCCCTCAGGGGCTAGATTGGGGTCAAAACCCTGGGGGTTGAAGACGATGATAACCATATCCTTGGGGATCTCACCCGCCTTGGCTTTCATGTAGACTTCCATGTTCCACACGCAATCGTCAGAGTAGATGACATATGTATTGTCTTCAAATACCACCTTGTCTAAAAAGTAACGGCTACCCATAAGACCCATGGAGGGGATCAATCCCCTGATGTAGTTGGCGTAGCTCTTGTCGAAGTGCTTCTCCCCCACCAGCTTGAGTACAGTAGGCTGGATCCCGGCGTTGCTTACCACGATCGGCGCCTTGAAGGTGCCTTTTTCGGTGTATACCCCCTGAACCTGACCGTTTTGGACAATGATTCGCTCCACCCTGGTGCGCAGGCGCAGTTCACCCCCGTCGCGTTTGAACGCTTTCATGAAAGTTTCAAATAGCTGAGCCTGGCCGCCGATGAAATAGGCCGAGCCAAGCTTGGTGGTAAAGTCGTTCATTGTCTTGGCCATCTCCGAGGCTGAAGCTAAGTCGATAGGCGCCAGGAAGAGGATATTGATGAATACCGCCAGGAAAGTGTAAACGGACCGGGATACATTATAGCGGCAAAGGAAATCGTGAAAGTTGACATTATCCAGGGCATTCATCTCCGCGGGGGTAAGGGCAGCCATATCGCTGAAAAGACGATTGACCTCGTCTGTCTCCTCCTTGGAGAGAATCTCGGGGATCATGAAGGGGGGTACAAGATTGAAGCTCTCGTATTTCTTTGATTTGGCGGGGCGGTACAGGAAGCCGCCACCCTTGAGGGCGGGCACCTGGTCCGACATTTTAATCTCCACCCCCAATTCTGTTGCCACCTCGTGGAACTTGGTGTTGAGCATCGGCGTTGCCAGTACCGGCCATAGCTCATAGGTAAAACCGTCTTTATGCATGTTTAACGATTTGCCGCCCACCCGGTCGTTCTTATCCAGAAGCAGGGTCTTCATGCCCCATTTCTGCAGCAGGGCGGCACAGGCACAGCCTCCGGGTCCTGCTCCCACTACGATAATGTCATATTTTGGAACTGCCATGATGAACCTCCTCACTTTATGGTATAGTCGTCTCTATAGTAGCATGCCCTTGGCACGGGCGGCGGTTACATGATCGGGCTCCGTCCACCACTTCTCCACGCCTATGTCCTCCGCCAGGACGTTGGCCGTGCAGAGTACCCCGCACCGGAGGTGACCAGGCCGCCGGGGTAGCTGCTTGCCCCTCTCAGGTAGAGGTTGTTTATCGGTGTCCTGTGGTTGGGGCAGCCGTCATTAGGGCGCCAGTAACCCATCTGCGTTGAATCGTAGGCACCCTGCTTATATGAGATGACGACATATTTCGCAACTCGTTCAATTAAATCGGCGACATTAAATTCCGTCGTTAAAATCTCCCTATTTAAGTTGATTTATCTATAAACGCTGAACCTAAAGATCCGTTACGTGAGTACCCATACAGCCTGTAATCATGGGCAGATCCAAGAAAGTTTTAATGCCCGGATTTTCTGCCTCGCAAACGAAAGGCACGGCGTTTACACAGTGGAAACCCGTGGCGCGGCATTTTAATCACCGCAATCTGTCTGCAGATTCCGGCCACTGGTTTATCACTTGATTCGCATCGAAGTAGTCACGCCAAGCTGTGACCTTCCCATTCCGAAGCTCAAATATTCCCATTACTGGTACCTCCACCCATTCCCCTTCCACTAAAAAGCGGTCGGTTCGCTCTGTTAGGACATTACATGTCGTTGTCTCGGCAATGTTGTGGAACTTCCAATCAACCTTGCTTGATACAGCAAACATAGGATCAAGCACGCCCCTGATAGCTTGATTTCCGTCACTGGTTCAATAGGAATGTTGTGGTAGAAGCATTCGGCATCTATAAACTCTAATGCCTTTTCGATGTCATGCTCATTACATGCTTATATGAAGTTTAAAATGACCTGTTGGTTCTCACTCATGTTAACCTTATTGATTTACGTACTCTTTGTTGAATAATACACTACTCCGGTATTCTACCCTCACGTGTTACTGCTGAAATCTTACCCTTCTCAGGTATATACCAGGGTGAAGCGTACCACCAGTCGCCGGGCTCGGCGACCCCGTCCTCGATGAGGGTGTGCATCAGGTTATAGCCACAAGCCATCAGGCATAGCCCTCCGGGGTGCGCCGCAGACTGATGAACAAAGTAGAGCCCATCGATCCCCGGCATACGGTAGCGTGCCATCTCTGGCAGGGGGCGCTCGTTCCACCACTGGTCGCGGCAGTGGCGGATGCCATACCATGAACCGCCGAGCATGCCAGTGTTGCGGAACTCCTGCTCCCATGGGGTCAATGTCAAGTGTTCTACCAGGTCTTCCTCGAGGTTCTCTACTACACAACCGAAGGCCTTGCGGCAGTAGACTTTCATCTCCTCCTTGTGCTTGTTCAGAGCTTCAGGACCGTCTATGTGGTACTCTGGTGGAGGTACGTAAAGCACTATCGAGTTTTCAATGTAGAGGCCAGGACGGGTGCATTGCGAGTGGAATGTGGGATCGATTATCTTGTTGCTGCCTGCCCACAGCCAGATAATCTCATCGTAGGGTACGGTGGGATTGCCCTGTATCCCCATGCAATCTGCTACGTGCCTGTAATATATTTCCCGCGAGTCCATCGGGTAGCAGACTCCTGTTTTCTCAGCCTCCTTATACTTTTCTCGATAGCGAAGTGGCTTCTTGGTGAGGAAGTAGTTACAGTATATGGGGCCACCCTTGATGTTGAGGTCGTTTACGCGCTGCATCAGGCCGGGATCCACGTTCTGCAACCCGAGGAGGTCATTGAAGGTCTGCTTGATCTCGGTGGCGCTGATAACTGCCTTGTCTGCCCAGATGACCTTGTTGCCCAAAGCTGCGTTGTCCCTGAGGCGAACGCCGACAGCTTTCCCATGATTTACGATGATTTCATCCACAGGGCAGCAGGTGCGGAATACCGCTCCGTGGGCTATGGCGCAGCGGATGAGGGCGTGGTAATAGCCGTGTATGCCGCCCATGGGTACTGCTCCAGTCGTGTACAGCACAGACGCTACCACGCTCTCCAAGGCGGGAATACCCATACCCTCGAAATGGCCGGCAGCCCCCGACATCCAGGCTATATACGCCTGGAATACTTTGAAGGCCTCGGTCTCCATGTGTTCGTCCATAAGGTCAAACTGGCTCCATTCCAGCAATTCCGGAGTCCATAATTCAGGAGCTCGCTGCTTATAGACCTGCATGAATGGCACGGTCTCGGCGTTTACCTCGACATAAGATGGGTGCGGCGGACACCAGAAGGTGGCGCGTAGCAGCTCCTGGCAGAAACCGCCGGCCACTCCACTGAGATTCAACCAGCCCTCAAGGTCTTTCCCGGTGGCGAATGACACTCCATCTTTGCACAGCAGACCCATAAAATTCTCGGAGAAGTCAATGCCGCCGAGATTCTGGGCTGACCAGTCCATTCGAGCGCCGTATCTCCATAGCTCGAGCTGCTCCCAGCCGGGAGCTGCACCACCGTAAAGGGCTACAGCATGTGGACTGATATGCACCCCGGCGATAGGTTCAGCGTTCTCCTGTGCACCGCCACACTCGGGCCGTTCCTCTAGAACGCATACGCTTAATCCGCTCTTGGCCAGGTATGCAGCTGTCGTGGTGCCATTATGGCCGGCACCTATGATGACAATATCATATCTTTCAGCATCACCCATTTTTTCGCCTCCTTCCATTGGAAATAAGCTGTTTTATCATGGAGCGTAGAAAAATCCACTGACTTACTAGATAAGGAAACAACTGGAAGTCCTCCAGCCATTCAGACAACTTCAATACATTGGACATTTCATTCGAGCTGTGTGAATAGTACACTGTTTGTGGGTGAGCACATAGTAGACTATGGTAGTGACGTTGTCAATGGCTAATTAGAAGATGAGATAATAATTGTGACACCATGATCAGAAGTTAAATGGTCGGGGTTTTGTATTTAAGAAGACCAAAAAACACGGTATAGACACCCTGATTCACTATCTAATTAATAGGCTCTCTGGGTGCTTACATACCCTCGGTTCTCTTGACTTTAAGTAATCACCGTCATAAACTCTACGAACGCAAAGGATTGACATTAATACAAGGAGTTGAACTCATGACAGGGACAATCAGCTTAGAGATCGTGGAACATATTGCGGATATACGCCTCAATCGCCCCGAGAAACGTAATGCCATTAACCTGGAGCTCATGTTGAGTTTAATTACAGTGGCCAAGCAACTTAAGGCAAACAAACAACTGCGTGCCATAGTGTTGTCCGGTAATGGCGAGGCTTTCTGTGCAGGAATGGATTTCGGGATCTTTACGGATATGCTAAGTGGGGAAATAACTGCGGATAGCACTGGCTTTGAAGATCTCAGTGAACAGGGTGCGAATCAAGGTCAGCAAATGGGCTGGTTATGGCAGGAAATACCAGTACCTGTGATCGCGGCAGTACATGGGGCTGCCTTGGGGGCTGGCCTCAATATCGCACTTGGTGCAGATATTCGAATTGTCACGCCAGATGCTAAGCTTGGCTTATTAGAAATCACGTGGGGGTTCTTGCCAGATACATCAGCGACCCAGTCCTTGAGACACCTGGCTAGCCTGGACCGCATTAAGGAGTTAATATTTACTGGACGCCTCTTCAGTGGCCAGGAGGCTTATGAATACGGGCTGGCCACCGAGCTGGCTGATTCGCCTTATGTGCGAGCAATGGAGATGGCGACAACCATTGCCGGCCAAAACCCTGACGCCATCCGTAGAGCAAAAGATATGCTAAATAAATTGGCATTCCTCTCCGTAGAAGAAGGATTAGCACTTGAAGCAGAACACTGTCGGTCACTGCTTGGCTCCCCCAACCAGCTCGAAGCAGCTGCCGCTCGATTTGAAAAGCGTGCTCCTAGGTTCTCCGATCCCTAATACTTATCCTGACACCAAACACCCACAATGAGAGAGTTCTGAATATTATTGACCATGTGCTCACGTTATATCTCTCGCGACTGGGAACCAATGAGTAATCCAACTAGACTCGTGAATACACTTTTCCTGATATTCTCCAGTTGATCCAAGTGCCGTATTTCAACATCAATCTCAGAATACCGTCTGGAGTAACAGCCGGGCTTCTCCTGGGAAGTGCCCGGGTTATTAGTCATTAGATCCCGCTCCGTAATTGTGGCGGGTAGTACTAGAGCTGATAGTTCAACGTTACCTTCAGTAGCATTAATGGTTTCGATTTTTAGAAAAAGCATTCGGATTTCAGAATCAAGCGTAAAATGCTCGGGATAAAGTGACAGATTATGTGTGCTTAGAATTATATTGCTGCCTTTCCAAGAGACAAGAGGGCTAAAGTGGCGATACTGCAGGCTCTCAGGGAAGGCTTTTTTTCGCCCAAATAGCTCTATAGTAACCCGCATAAAAGTTGCCCCAAAATCAACGCGATATACAGCCGGCAAATGCTTTATTACCCAGTTAATGTTCGCAATATCCAAGCCCCATCACTGGTACTTTTTCACCCTTGTATGTAAGCGTGGCTTCAATCTCATCTCTAAGTATTAGTGGCCACCATCCGATCGCCATCTTGGTAATTGGATCGTGAAACATATAGCCGTGATCCTCTTCAACAAACCTTACGCCCAAAGCCACAGCTTTTGCCTTTATGTCTATACTTATATCTTCGTGAGCTACTTTCACACTGTAACCTGCGGGAGTCCCGTCTATTTGGCCGCCGTCGCTAATGTATTGAACGAGTACATTGTGTTGACAATAGCAGAATCCTGATGTACACTCCCTTCACTATTCCTCAAGAGGAGGAAGCCTTTGTCTTAGCGTTCTTGCCCTCAAGGAAGCCATTGGTATAGGGATAGTCGAAGTAGTTGAGGATATCCTCGCGCCAGGTTTGCAGTGTGGTTTCTCCCCAAGATACAAAGGTCGGTGGGTGCTTTC
>DATKYK010000041.1 GCA_035528575.1 Dehalococcoidia bacterium
TGATGGGGTCGATGGTAACATACATGCCGGTGCCGGCGCCGATGGTATCCATGAGCAGGGTGGGAATATTGAATATCCTGCGGTTGATGACCACCTCGCGCAGCATGACGGGCTCGCCGCTCATGATGAGGCCCACGTCGAAGCTGGTACCGCCCATGTCGGAGCAGACCCAGTTGCCTGTCCCCATCACCTGCTCCAGATAGCGAACCCCGAGCAGACCCCCGATAGGCCCGGAGAAGCACCCTTCATAGATTCGGGGGTAGCGGATATTGGTCACGCCTCCGTGCGCCAGAACTATCTGAAGAGGATACCTGTATCCACTGTCCTGGAGCTTGCGCTCAATCCCAGACAGCTGTTCGCGTCCAGGCTCTGCAGCGCTGGCATGGAGCACGAGCGTGTTGAGTCGCGGTTGCTCCCTGGTAATAGGACAAAGCTGGCAAGAGAGATACACCGGCACCTGCCGACCCCGCTTCTGCATCACCTCCTGGGCTATCTCGGACACCCTCAGCTCATGAATCGGGTTCAGGTATGAATACCACAGGGAGACGGCGATGGCCTCCACCCCCTCATCCAGCAGCTCCTCGACCGCCCTCTCAACCTCATGCTCATAGAGGGGTATGGCCTCCATCGAGAACATATCTATTCGCCCGGTCACCCCCTTAACCAATCTCCGAGGAACCAGGGGCATGTTGTGGTGATGCGTTACGTGATGCAGAACATCCTGATAACCATACCCGGTCCACGTCTGGCGGCTCCGTTCGTGGATGAAGACGTCTTCATCCCCCCGTTGGGTGATAACCCCCACATTTTTACCCGTGGCGGTGAGAAGCACATTCATCATCGAAGTGCCGCAGTAGACGATAGCCTCGACACCGGGAAGTATATTACCCGCCTGCTTCTTGAAATCGATATCCCAGTACTCGAAAGCATCCGTCAGCGACTCCCAAACACCCAGAGATTGATCCTGAGGGGTAGTTGCCGCCTTGCCGATGGTGAAGTTTCCCTCGCTGTCTACCACCATCATGTCAGTCATGGTGCCGCCGGCGTCACTGGCGATTATCTGTACCTGGTGTTCCATGTCGCCTCCTTGCAAGTTCTACAGAAATTGGGGCTTCCAGCATATCCAATCCATCGCACTGTGTCAACAGGTTACGCGTGATAACTTCCCTAATTATGTAACCTTATCGCATTACTACACCACATATTTTTCTAGGCAGGGGCCTCGGTTTATAGGTAGGTTGGAGAAAGCCAATTTGTTATTGCGATCCCCGACAAGTCGGGGCAGCAACACATCTAAGGGCGGGTAGGTGAGAAAAGGTGAGATAGCTTTCTCTGAGGCTGACCGGTCGGGGTCGCAATAACGGCCATACACATGCTTGTTATTGCCCCTCGCCAATTGCACAAGCCCGCAACCAGCCAACCCGCATCCTTTACAGCTTGTTCCTACTGACTTGGATAATTGATAGGCGTGCATTATAATAGCCGTGGAACAAAAATTTCACCTCAAACGTCTATATTTTATGAGAAGAACAGTGTCCTGAAAACGGATATTGCAGGATTGCGAAAAGGGAGGGGAGGGGAGCTTACATATGGAATTCATCATTATAGCGACATTGGGTATACTCGGTGCGGCGCTTATTGCAGGTGGCATCGTCATGTATCGTAAGAGCGAAAGTGCTCACGGCCGGGCATTCGGTGCTGCTGCTATTGCCGCTGGAGTCGTCATGTGGGTCATAATTATAATCGTCACCCCAGCATCCCAGAGTTCAGGGGCTTATGCACTGAGTGTTGTGGCAAACATGGGAAGTGGAGATATTATTAGGGGTTAAGAGAGTGAGGGGTTAAGAATCCTAGGGGCTACCCGAGAATGGGTGGCCCCCTCTTTTTTAATACCCCCATACATTTTACCTTAATGCTGCCTTAGCTATGAAAAGCATGCTAGTCACTCTGTAACTGGCATCCACATGGTCATTGTTGCACGATGAGGCTGTCCACAACCTGCATCCTTGATGCCTGACAGCCTGCACTACGGTATTGACCTGTGTCAAGGCCTCCCCACAATAAACCAAAATATTGTCAGGGTTTTCCCCACACAAAAATATACAGACTTTCCCCACAAAAAATACAGACTTTTTCTACAGACAAATGGCGAATCTTGTGTTACCGTTCATATGAGAGTTTTACCAGAGGCGCTTCCTGCAGATAGCCACAATCACAGCGGGTAAAACTGAGGAGGAAATTGGCGATATGGTGCAACGCTATGTTCCGTTCGTCTTTTTCAAGGTGCATCCTGTCGCTTAGCTGAGCCAAGTAGTTGAAATTACAAAAAGATTATCTGGATAAGCCTATCTAGTTAATCAATTAGGATTCCTTAATGCAGTGACAGCGATATTCGCCCTGCCGGGATAAGGGGGCGGACATTCTGTCATACCTGCTGCGCAGGAGGGTCTTAGGGTGAAAGACGGCGGGAATGTGAGTCAGAAGCGGTAGCATAACCAGCCGCATTGTAGGGGGATACCCGGCAATGGGTGGCCCCTCTGTTTTCGCCAATAGTTGCATTGCTTGAGAACGCCTGTATTAGCATAGTATATAGTGACTGATTGTCTTAGTGTTAGATACACCGGTGAGGGCATTTTTGAACCTGTTGTATTAGAGGGATAGCCAAATCCGAAAGGGAGATAAAGGGTGAACACGGGTACGAAGAAATGGCTTACATCTCTATCAATAGCGGCCGTGCTGACAGCGGCGCTGGCAGTCCCGCTGCTGAGCCTCAATGCCGCACTGGGGGATCCTGGCGACATAGGTGATTTAGTAATAGATAGACTAGAGGTTGACACCGTGGGTGACCAGCCAAGTATGACCTATGTCTCCAATAATATTTACGCCATAGCATATAAAAGTGGCTCAGGTAATCTGACGACGGTTGAGATTGCCACCAATGGCAGCATTACTGATCCCATACTGGCTACCTATAAGTATCAAACTGACGACAAGGATGAGGAGCCCAGTATAGTCCGTGTTTCCGATGATACTATCGCCGTGGCCTACAAAGGAACTGACGATCATGGTTGGCTGGAGACGTTTGCGATAAATCTCACCGCCGGGGCCAGTTTTGGCAATATAACCCCTGTAGATTCTCTGGAGTTTGATGAGGTAAAGTGTAAGAAGTCCAGTATGACCAGTATGACCTATGTTTCCAATAATATTTACGCCATAGCATATGAAAGTAGCTCAGGTAATCTGACGACGGTTGAGATTACCACCAATGGCAGCATAACTTATCCCATACTGGCTACCTATAAGTATCAAACTGACGACAAGGGTGAGGAGCCCAGTATAGTCCGTGTTTCCGATGATACTGTCGCCGTGGCCTACAAAGGAACTGACGATCATGGTTGGCTGGAGACGTTTGCGATAAATCTCACCGCCGGGGCCAGTTTTGGCAATATAACCCCTGTAGATTCTCTGGAGTTTGATGAGGTAAAGTGTAAGAAGCCCAGTATGACCAGTATGACCTATGTTTCCAATGATGTGTACGCCATAGCATATAAAAGTAGCTCAGGTAATCTGACGACGGTTGAGATTGCCACCAATGGCAGCATAACTGACCCCATACTAGCTACCTATAAGTATCAAACTGACGACAAGGGTGACGAGCCCAGTATAGTCCGTGTTTCCGATGATACTGTCGCCGTGGCCTACAAAGGAACTGACAATGCTGGTTTCCTGAAAACGTTTACGATAAATCTCACCGCCGGGGCCAGTTTTGGTAATATAACCTTTGTAGATTTTCTGGAGTTTGATGATTTAAAGGGTGATCAGCCCAGCATGGTCTATGTTGCCAATGGTGTTTACGCCATAGCATATAAAGGTGGCTCAGTTCATTTGGTGACGGTTGAAATCACCACTCCTACTCCGACACCGACACCGACACCAACACCTACTCCAACTCCTACACCCACACCCACGCCTACACCTACACCTACTCCAACACCTACACCCACACCTACACCTACACCTACACCTACTCCTACTCCTACTCCTACGCCCACTACTAGCGCCACGGTAGCCACAGCCACCGTCACGGGCAATGCCACCTTCTCTACAAGCTCGGGCACGATACAGAACCTGAACGCCCATGCTAAGTCAACGCTATCCTGCCCCGCTGAAGGTAATGGGAATCTTCAGTTCCCACATGGCTTCTTCTCATTTAATATTACAGGGCTATCCAACGGCGAGAGCGTAACTGTCACCATAACGCTTCCCTCTGCCGTCCCGGTGGGAACCCAGTACTGGAAGTGCGGCCCAACTCCCGGCGATGCCTCCAATCACTGGTACCAGTTGCCTATGGGTGACGACGATGGGGATAACATTGTCACCATAACGCTGGTAGATAACGGACTGGGCGATGATGTCCTGACCGGGGAAGACGGCGAGATAGTTGATGATGGAGGCCCCGGGGTTCCACCCGTTGGGGGCGAGGTCTACCCGGTGAACAGGGTAGCCATTTTGGCACCGTGGCTTGCTCTTGCGGCGCTGATGGCAGTGGCCTTGGCAGTCTTAGTGATAACGAAGAGAAGACGCATTGCGTAGACTCTCCAACAGTGGATGAGAAGATTACGGGAGGCTACCCGAGAATGGGTGGCCCCTCTCTTATTCTTATATAGTCCACAACATTGACAGCCTAGCTCCCCCAGCCCGCATCCGGCCAACTCGCATCCTTTGCAGCCTGTTCACTCGCACCGCTGCCTTGGAGGATTGACAAGCTCTATTAGTTGTGGTCTAATCCCCATCGAAAATTCCGCAAGAAACACATCCCCGTCGGGGGTTAGTACCGTTTCAATTTCAAACTAGGAGTACGGTAAATAAGGGAGGTTAGTCATGGCTGTTTCAGGAAAGTGTGCCCCCAAATTCGAGCGCGTGCGCGAGGAATTCGAGCGCAACTTCAAGGAGCGGGAAGAGGTCGGGGCCTCTGTGTGTGTTACCTTGGACGGCGAAACTGTTGTAGATATCTGGGGCGGCACGGCTGATGTCGACACCGGCGAGCCATGGAAGGAGGACACGGTCTCGGTCGTCTTCTCCGCCACTAAGGGGGCGACAGCCCTCTGTGCCCATATCCTCGCTTCCCGGGGCCTATTGGATATTGACGCTCCCGTAGTGAAATACTGGCCCGAGTTTGGTAAGGCCGGTAAGGAGAACATCACGGTGAAGATGCTACTCAACCACCAGGCGGGTCTCCCACATGTCCGTAAGCCGTTACCCCAAGGGGCGTACTACAACTGGGACATAATGGTACACGCACTTGAGGAGCAAGAGCCATTCTGGGAGCCTGGTACACGACATGGTTATGAATTCGTGGTGTTTGGGTGGTTGGCCGGTGAGGTGGTGAGGCGTGTATCGGGCAAATCGCTCGGTCGCTTCCTCCAAGACGAAGTGGCAAAACCTCTCGGGCTTGACTTCTGGATCGGCCTGCCAGAGGAGATGGAACCGCGGGTCTCAAAGATCATTATGTTCGACCCTCAGCAAATGCTTGACACACCCTTTATGAGAACTGCCCTGGCAGATCCGAACTCTATCCAGGGCCTAGCGCTATTTAACGACGGTGGCACCTTGACCGTGGACGGCGTTGACTCGCGCGCCATCCATGCAGCTGAGGTCGGAGGGGCTGGCGGTATAACAAATGCTCGTGGACTTGCCGGCATGTATGCTCCACTAGCGTGCGGAGGAAGCCTCAATGGCGTCAATCTGGTGGATCGTGACACCCTTGCGCGGATGTCTACGGTGTCTTCCTCGACTGGCCAAGATATGACACTCCTTATCCCCATGCGATTCTCCCTGGGGTTTATCAAATCACACGATAATAGGAGACAACCTCCGGGCATGCAGGATAGCATGATCCTAAGCGAAGACGCATTCGGCCACCCGGGAGCCGGGGGGTCCATCGGGTTCGCTGACCCACGTGAGAGGATTTCATTCGGCTACATGATGAATAAGATGGGCCCTGGTTTGGGGCTGAATCCCAGGGGACAAAGCCTTGTTGATGCCGTCTATATCTCGCTCGGTTTCAGATCGAACGCGTCCGGTAGTTGGTTGCGGTGAATCTATCCCTATGCCCATAGAAAAAGATAGAACCTCTGAACGAGAAGTCCTATCTATCACACGACTTGGCTCCCCGAGCATGATTCGAACTGTGAACTAGCATAGGTCGTAGTGTTGGGCTACTTCACGACCGCTACCGGCGCCTCCTCACCTTCACAACCACCCTTTCCAATCTTTCAACTACTTCATTCACGCCAAACGCTTCCCCATGTAACCTACCTTAATACCGCCTTAGCTACAAAAAGCATACTAGTCACTTTGTAACTGGCATCCACATGCTTGTTGTTGCATACATGAACCCCAACCTGTGCAGCTACTATTGCCAGGGCGCATCCTTCTATAAAAAGACCGCTCTATTTAGAGATGCCTTGCACTATTCATAAGTGATGGATATAGCGCATATAACCTAGTCATGGCAATTGACGTATGAATGGTAGTAATATAAAATATTAAAGCTTCATATCCCGTAAGTTGTGTCATTGGTTTAATTGAGAAGGGAAACTTCACTATGAATGTTAAAAAAGCCATGATAGTACTAGTTTGTACAGCACTACTCGCAGAGTTACTCCTCTTCGCTTTGATACCTTTTAAGGAACAGATGGCATTAGCAGATACTTGCGAGGCTACGTTCTATTCAAGTGCCTCCGATGGCTATTTATATTACGTAACTGGGGGTTACGATACTGTTCACGATTGTCCTTCAGGAACTGTTCAAAGTTCGGGGCGTTTACTTATAGGACAAGATGCCCCCGGTTCAGCGAAGGCTATTTATCGTGCTGGACTGTTTTTTGACACCAGTTCCTTACCTGACTCTGCCGAAATTACGTCAGCAACTCTATCGCTGTACGGGTATAGCGATGCTAGTAATACCGACTTTAATATTACTGTGGTAGATGGGACTGTGCTTAATGACCCGTTACAGACATCGGATTATGGCAACCTGCTAAGTCAGACTACGAGCGGGGGAGCGTTCAACACATCTGGCTTCTCTATCGTTGCTTATAATGACATTCCGCTAAATACGGTAGGAATAGGGTGGATTTCAAAAACGGGAACAACAAAACTGGGGCTTAGAAGTGAGCGTGATATTACCGATACTGAACCTTTCGGACCAGAGTATGTAACAGTTAATGCCTGTGAACAAGGAGAAGGGTACTGGCCTCGGCTGGTCGTAAGCTATGAATGTACCCCCGTAGGTGGCGACATCTACTCCATAACTAGGCTAGCTGTACTCGCGCCTTGGCTGGGGCTGGCAGCGTTTATGGCAGTAGCTATGGGAGTCATAGTGCTGATGAAGAGGAGGCATGTGGCCTAAAGCTACAGACATTTGTTAACAAATGAAGAGGGGCTACCCGAGAATGGGTAGCCCCTGTATTATATACCCCGTGCAACCTACCGCAATGACGCCTTAGCTACAAAAAGCATGCTAGTCACTCTGTAACTGGCATTCACATGGTCATTGTTGCACAATATGGCGTTTTGTTGCTCCTGCCATTTTGCCCAGTTCTGCTCAAAAACGGGGGTCCCTGAAGTGGAGTCCTCTTGATTCTCCCCGAGTTACGTTGTCGAAATCGCATTTTTAGTCCACTGTAGATACAAAACATTGACTCACTGCTTTCTGATCATGGTGTCATAATCATGACACTTGAGTCTATTATCGTGCTCTGGTCAACCGTAAGTTTTATATCTCAGGATGTAATTTTCTCAAGTATTCTGGCCATAAATTCATCTTTTTCTTCATCCGTCATCCCTACAGAACCCTGTTCGATAAGTTTCGCAACCATATCCAGTACAAATTCAACACGCTCTTCTTTTGGAACATTGGGAAGCATCATATTTAGACAATGGGGCATCATCTGAGTCATCATATTTGGCATTATTGGCATTCCTTTCTCCTTACCGCTTCCCATCATCTGCGACATCATTCCCATCATACCGCCAGCACTTTCATCTCCACCCATCATATCCATCATCATTCTAGGCATCATCTGCTCCATCATCCTCTGCTTGTCCTCTGCCGTCATATCGGCGAAAAACTTTTCCATCATCTTTACCATCATATCCTGTTTTTCTTCCTTACTCATACTCCCAATCATCGCTTCCATCATTTCGTCCATCGTGCCCATTTTCTCTCCTCCTTTTACCTTTTTATTCTTATGGATGACTTTACACCTGAATTGTATTTTTCAAACTTCTCCCCGCTATATAGAACTGTATTTACTTGATTAATAGCAGCTTTGCATGTACACTCGGCCTCCATTTATTTCTCCAGTATTGTCTCAATATCTCTGTAAGCACGCGATATGACTTCTCGAATACTCCGCATCTTTTCCGTGTCTATACCGCGAAAACGTTGCCCAACCAGACGTCCAAGCCGCCCGATTTCGGCCATAGTCTCGCGTATCTCTGCAGTATTCTCCGAACTCCAGCAATCTCTCATTTGCCTCTTTATACCTTCAGCGAACTGCCCGTGTTCCATTAGGAAAGCGCGACCTTCATCTGTTATCGTGTAGATTTTTTTCCCATCCATTTGGGCGGCAGAAATGTACCCCATTTCCTCAAGTAGTTGAAGCGTGGGGTATACGGCCCCGGGGCTGGGTGTGTAGAAACCGTGAGAGCGCTCTTCTAATATCCGGATCACCTCATAGCCATATCGAGGCTTATCTTTTATTAGGTCAAGGATGACATACTTCAAGTCTCCCTTCTGAAATGGGCTTTCAAAACAAGGTCTTTGGAATCTTCTATGCATATTGAACATTGCCAACTCCTTAATTGGTCATTCCTATATATCGAGTTATATCCCGATATATCGGGATATATCATAACATAGGGTATCAGTTTTGTCAAGGGGCTAATCATTGTGATTTTATGAAGTCATGGTGTCATGGTAGCGCAGGAAGTGGAGGAAGGGCATTTGGAGTCCGAAAAGTTCGGCGGGAATTTGAAATTTACCAATTGTAGGCCAGATTAGAAAATAGAGGGGCTACCCGAGAATGGGTGGCCCCTTATCTTGCCAGCATAACCGCACACTCCAATGCTGTAATTACATCATGAACCCCCACCTATTGACAACAGCCTCTCAGTCGTCTAGGATGTCCCCACCAGTAATCGGCTTGTAATCTTCAAAGCTGAATAAACATGAAATGCCCGAAATGCCAGTTTGAGAATCCCGAGGAGTCGAAGCCTTATGGAGGATAGGATACTTATTGCATATGCAAGTAAATATGGGTCAACTGCCGAAATTGCTGAATACATCGGTCAGGTTCTTCGCAATATGGGTATTGAAGTCGATGTTCGCAATGTGAATGCAGTAAATGATATCTCACAATATAAAAATATCATCATCGGCAGCGCCACCAGGATGGACAAGTTGCTTTCAGAAGCAGTGAAATTTGCCACGAAGAATGAGTCTAATCTCCGTCGAATGAAGACGGCCTATTTCATCGTGGGCGTTACTATGAAACAAAACACTCCAGAGAATAGGGAGAAGGTCAAAGGATTCCTGGAGCCGCTTTACCGCATACGTGAGCCAGTTAGTATTGGGCTATTTGCTGGTAAGATTGACTATAGCAAGGTGGGATTTTCTTGGAAGGTGATGGCTAAACTAGACAAATCAGGTCTAATGGAGGAAGGTGACTTTCGAAACTGGGATACTATTAGCAAATGGGCTAATGAAATAGCTCCTGCATTAACAGATAATTCGACCAACTAAACGGTCTCCGAATAGCATTGGTCACGTTGACCTGCACCCAAAATCGGTCCAGGTAAAATGTTAGAGTTGGATCGATTTGAGGCGCTACTCAGGACGCAACAGGTGCTGGAGAGGGTGGAAGGGTAAGCTAGGAGGTGAAAAGAAATGACTGAACTAAGTGAAAAGGCACTCTATTGCAGGGATAAATGTCCCATCTGCTCTAGGGCAAAACGTGGTAACAAGGTATTGAAGGCAATAGCTTCCATTGACAGGCTATTTTGCCCTCACTGCAAGGCCTATGAGCGGGAAACGGGCAAGAAATGCACAGATAGTATAGAATAGCCTGGCATATTGTAGTTATTTAGGGCTACCCGATAAAGGGTGGCCCCCTCTTTTTTAATACCCCCATACATTTTACCTTAATGCTGCCTTAGCTATGAAAAGCATACTGGTCACTTTGTGACAGGCAACCACAAAGGTGATATATCACTGATGTGCCGGACTAGTATAAAATTGACACGGAGTGTTAAAGCTAGCTATAATCCTACAAGATAAACTATCGAAAGGACGGGCAGCATGAGCGAGGTTGATATTAATATCCTGGGCCTCTCGGCAACACCGGTTAAGGACGGCAACTGCGACACATTTGTGAAAGAAAGCCTCAAGGGAGCCAGGGAGCTGGAGGGTGAAATCGGTAAAGTGAAGACCGAGTTCGTCACGCTGGCAGGTAAAAAGATCGCCATGTGCCAAAATTGTCAGTGGTGCATCGAGAATAAGGCACCATGTAAGGTAAAGGATGATGCCCAGGGGATATTCGATAAGATTGTCGCCGCCGACGGCATTATCTTCGGCGCACCGACGTGGGGGCTGACCCTGTCTCCCCCGCTCACTGTCCTTTGGTCCAGGGTTAGATACTACGCCATCTTTACCCAGCTAATGAATAACAAGGTTACCGGCTACCTGACCGTGGGATTTTTCGGCCTAGGCTTCGATGCCTGCCTGGACCAGATGGAGAACCTGGTGAAGAGGATGATGATACCCGTGGCCAGGGGCTGGGGTGTTACCAGTACGATCTTTTCTGGAGATAGGCCGAGATACCTCAAGAATGGGGTGCGCGACGACAGAAGGGGAATGCTCATGGCGAAACAGGTGGGGATACGGGTAGTGGAGGTGACCCGCATGATAAAATACGCTACCCAGCACGGCATAGTGCTTCCCGATGAATATAAGACCACCGTCTTCGGCGGGCACTGGGAGAAAGGGAAGGAGAAGGTTTATATCGACGGTGTGTGGAGGGATAAGGGTAGTGGGGGATAAACCTCACCGAAAGGCAAGCGCCGCGGAAGCGATCGCAGCGGTAAAACCGGGCGATATGGTATTTATCGAGGGAACCTGCGGCGAGCCGCGCACGCTGGTAGATGCCCTGGTTGAGGATAGGGAGAGGCTCAAGGGCACTCATCTGCTAGACAGCAGGGTTATCCCCGGCTCCCCGTATGCCGGCTTCACCGATTTTTTTCATATCGTAACCATGCATGTGAGCCCCGACCTGAGGAAAGGTGTCGAGGACGGCACCATCGATTTCCTGCCGGTCAGCCTGACCCAGACCCCCTCCCTGTTTACCACAACCGTGCCCCTGGATGTTGCCCTGGTGCATGTCTCCCCGCCTGATGAGAATGGCTACTTGAGCTTCGGGGCTGTTCCCGGCTTCAACCGCGATGCAGCGCTTGCTGCCCGCACTGCCATCGCACAGGTGAACGAGCAGATGCCGTATACCTACGGCGATAGCCTCATACACGTAAGCGATCTCGACTACCTGGTAGAGGTCTCCCGCCCAGTCCAGCCCTGGCCCGAACCCAAAATAGGCGCTGAGGAGGAGGCGGTGGCGAGGGTGGTGAGCCAGCGCATATCTGACGGGGACACGCTTTGTATCGGCGTGGGCGCCATACCTGAAGCCCTGGTCAGAATGCTCGGTGACCGGCGCCATCTTGGCATCCACACCGGAATGATAAGCGATAGCACCGTTGACCTCATGGATAGCGGCGTGGTGACCAACGAGCGCAAGGCAATCGACAGGGGTAAAACAGTGAGCGGCGCCGCCGCCGGCACCGATAAGCTCTTCCGCTTCATCCACAAAAACCCGCAGGTTGAGATGCACCCCTATACCTATACCCACGACGCCAATATTATTCGCCAGTTCGATAATTTCATAACCATAGTCTCCGCGATCGAGGTCGACCTCAGCGGACAGGTTAATGCCGAAACTATCAGGGGCAGGCAGATTAGCGCCGTGGGGGGACAGGCGGAGTGGCTGAGGGGGGCGGCGGTAGCTCCCGGCGGTAGGTCGATCATTGCATTTACCTCATCGATACAGGGTAAGTCTTGCCGCCACTCCCGCATCATCCCACAGCTTCAGGAGGGCACCATCACCAGCGTGCCGCGCTATGATGTTGACTGTGTGGCAACCGAATATGGCATCGCCGAGCTTAGGGGCAGGACCATGGCCCAGCGTGCCCAGGCCCTTACCTCCATCGCCCATCCTGACTTCCGGAACGAATTGGAAAAGGCGAGGCACCATATAGACTAAGCCTCTCCAGGCCGCTCCACCGCCGCCAGCGAGGTCACTGCAGCGATACACGCCACTATGGCGCCGGCTATGAACGCCCAGCGCACGCCAGCGAGGAACTCCTCCACCTCCGCGCTGGCAAGTGGGCCTATCTGACCGGAGGCCGCCACCGGAGCCAGGTTATACAGCACCGCACCGGCAAGAGCTATC
The DNA here is from genome assembly GCA_035528575.1 of Dehalococcoidia bacterium. NCBI lineage: Bacteria > Bacillati > Chloroflexota > Dehalococcoidia > Dehalococcoidia bacterium. The sequence continues at coordinate 12,564 of DATKYK010000041.1, forward strand.
CCAAGAACCATTCCTACATTACGCATCGCGGCCAGCATTCCCGATGCAACGCCCAGGTGAATGACCGGCACACTGCCCATGATGGCGCTGTTATTGGGGCTCTGGAACATCCCTCCTCCCACACCGCAGATGACAAGCCGCCAGATGACATCGATGCTGCTGGAGGTGGCACCCAGGCCGCTCAGTAAGAACAGACCTACGGCGCAGATGATCATGCCGCAGAAGGCCAGGCCCCGGCTGCCGATACGGTCGGAGAGCGCACCGGCCGCGGGCGCCACGAACAGGGTGGCGACGGGTGATGCGGCCATAACCAGCCCCACTTTGAGGATACTATAATGCAACACGAAGGTCAGGTAGAAGGGTGTCAGGAAAACTACCGCGTAGATCGCCACGAAGTTGAGAAGGGCGCTCAGGCTGGCAAAGCCGAACACACGGCTTCTGAACAGCGCCAGGTTGAGCATCGGCTGTTTCACCCTCCGCTCCAGCCAGATAAAGGCCACGCCGGAGATGAGCGCTACCATGAGCAGGCTAATAGAGGCAGGGGACAGCCACCCCCAGTCCTGACCTCTATTGGTATAGAGAAGCAGGCTGAGCAGAAAGACGAAGGCGGCCAGGACCCCGTACCAGTCGAGATGCTGCCCGGGCTTGGTGACCCCCTGAGGTATGACCCGGTAGCACCACAATAGGGCGACTACACCGATGGGAACGTTGATTATAAAGACGTAGCGCCAGCTGAGATGCTCGGCGACAGCGCCGCCAATAGTCGGCCCCAGGCCCAGGGCCGCAGCGATGCTAATAGCGTAGATGCCCAGGGCCTTTCCCCGCTCGGTAGGCGGGAAGGCCGAGGTGATGATAGCCATGCCCACAGCCATAATCATGCCCGCTGAAAGTCCCTGCAGTGCCCTGAACGCTATTAACATCCAGATGCTCTGTGAGAGACCGCACAGTAGAGAGGTGACGGTGAAGCCAGCCAGGCCGTAGAGGAAAATCCTCCTGTATCCGAATATGTCCCCCAGCCGGCCGTAGAACAGGATGAGGCAGCTAATGGTCAGCAGGTAAACCGTCGGCACCCACTGTGCTATAGAGACATCGGTATGGAAGTATTGGGTAATGGCGGGGAGAACGGTATTGACTATGCTGGCATCCAGGGGGCCCATGAAACTGCCCAGCATCACGGCAGCCAGGACTAGCCACTTGGTTTCGATTTTCCTCGACGGTGTGTTGTTATGGGCCATGTTTATCCCCGAAAAGCGCTAATCCTTCGGCTAAAGTAAGCAGGGGCGCGCGTGGCACCCCTGCTCCTATGGCAACGCATCTCAGGTCTATTTTTTCTTCTTTTTCTCAGCACCTTCCGCGCGCCAGGCCTGGTCACCGTAACGCTTGTCTCTAGCTGAATACATGCCCGTGCGCCCCTTGTCCTTCATCTCCCGCATCAGGTTAAACTCTCCAGGCCCAAACTTTAGATTGCTCATCAGGGTGTGGGAAATGCTGGCCAGGTCGTAGCCGGCGGAAAGCCCCATTATGTCCATCGCCAACTGGAACTCTTTCTTGCCCATCACGATACCGTCAAGGGGCCGGCCGGCTATTTTCTCAGCTATCTCAGCAACTTCCTCTTCCAGTTTACTGAGGGGCACCACCCTGTTAACCAGACCAAATTCGTGTGCTTTGCTGGCGGTGAGCGGGTCTCCCAGAAGCATCATCTCCTTTACCCTGCGCCACCCGATCATGAGTACATAAAGGGGAATCGGGCCCTCGATGCCGAGATAGGTGTAGCCGGGGTGGGTAAAAAGCGCATCCTCGCTGGCGATGGCCAGGTCACAGGCACACATCATCTCGAAATGGCCTCCGTAGCAGTAGCCGTGCACCTGGGCAATGGTCACCTTATCACAGGTGAGTATCTTCTGCAGGATGCCCCTCCGCCCCCACCACTCATCCACCCCCCAGTACCTCCTCCTCTGCGGGGGACGCTTATCCTCACTGAAGCCACGCCGCGAGCGCACCGCATCGATATCATACCCCGCCCCGAACGCCCGCCCCGACCCTTTCATGACTACCACCGCCACATTATCGTCCCTATCTGCCTCGTATAACCTGGAGATAACCTCCTCCAGATCGTCCATCGGCACCAGGGCATGCAGCTTCTCCGGTCGATTAAAGGTAAGCGTTGCAATCCTCTTCTCCTTATCAACCTCGTAGAGACAGTAACTCAATCCTTCCTCCTTACTAAAATATTAATATTAGGGCCAGAATAACCTCTGTGCTGCTTTTCTCAGCTCGCCGCGAAAGTCGGGATGGGCCACATTTATTAGTTCCTCTGCCTTCTGCCGCACGCTTCTGCCCCGCAAATGCGCCACCCCGTATTCGGTTACCACCAGGTCGATGCAGTTCTTGTGCAGGGTGACGGTGGTACCCTCCGGCAGCGCTGGCATGATGCGGGATATCGTCCCGTTCTCCGCGGTAGAGGGCAGCACCGTGATAGCGCGCCCTCCCCTGGACAGGAGCGCCCCGAGCTGAAATGGCACCTGCCCCCCGGCTCCGCTCAGCAACCGAGCACCCAGGCTTTCCGCCGTCGGCTGCCCCAGAAGGTCGATGGCCAGTGCCTGATTTATCGTTACCATGTTATCGATGGAAGCGATCACCCTGATATCTTCCAGCCAGTCGACGTCTACCAGCTCAAACAGGGGGTTCATATCGACCCACTGCACCTCCTCCCTAGTGTCCCCGCCCACCGAAGTGACCACCACCTTTCCCGGGCGAACATTCTTATGTTTACCCGTAATCACCCCTTCCCGAACCAGTCGGATTATCCCGGGGACCGTGGCCTCTGAGTGATACCCGATATCGCTTTTGCCGTCCAGTATGCCCAACTGAATCAGAGGCTCATTAGCTCGGCCGACGCCTATCTGCAAGCAGTCGCCATCCCTTATGATGGAGCCGACGTGCCCGGCAATTTCCCTTTGCGCCCAGTCGGGTTCCTTTTTGGCCTTCTTGCCCAACAGGCTCCCACCGCCGGGGCGCTCCCCGGAAGAGATATGCTCCACAAAATAGTCTATCTCCGAGACATGGATATAATTATCGCCGTAGGTTCGGATCAGACGGGGATTCACCTCCGCTATCACCTTTTTTGCCTCTTTGACCTGGGTTTTCTTATTCCATAATGACTGGCCAAAGCTGCAAAAGCCCGCATCATCCGGGGTCGAAACCTCGGTGAGCAGCACATCGAGACCCTGCTTGAAAAATTCCAGGTCGAAGGGGAAAAGGGAGCCGAAAGCGATATCACACCTCCGCTCCTCGACCATCTCCTGGTTCACCCCCAGCGGAAAGGAAACGGTGATACTGAATGAATCCTCCCAGCCCGGGTCATACCAGCCGAAATCATAACCCGGGGTGGGGACATAAACCTGCACCCCCTTAAGCTCTCCTAGACGAGCAGCGATGGCCAGACCTACCGCATGGGCCTCTCTGCCGGTGGTAAAGCCAATCCGGTCTCCGGATTTTACCAGCCCTGCAGCCTCCTCGGCAGGAACCATCCTCCTCTCATACTCCTCCCGCCAGTCCTTCATCTATAGACCCACCTCCTTATTTCGCGTTGAAACGCCCAGTTATCCCGTTAGTCAGGGGGGGTTATTAATCTTTATGGCGCGTCGATGGTAACTGATGACGCCTAATTATATCACTCCCAGAAGCAATCGTAAACTAAGTGTACTCGCCCAGTACATTACATCGTTGAGGGTGCTCGTTGACAGTGCCACCAAAATAGACTTACGTTCTCTGTCATTATTATGAAAACAGAGCCCTTATATGTCCCGACGAACCCCACGCGCCTAGTCAGTGTAAACCTGCCACACTTCCATCCTCCGTTGTGTCTATGTTAATAGACATGATGGATTCTGACCCCGATATAGACTGAAGCGTCGGCCTCGGGGGAGGCAATACAATATTTTCCCACCATCCCTGAGAGGTAGTAATGGGGGACAACCTGCCTGGATCATCCGGTCAAGCCGGATGATGACCTCGAACAACTGCCGGATGATGACAGCAGAACTCCGCCAGCAGGGAACACCCCCATACCCCCGCCCGGGTATAGGCTGAAGCGTCAGCCTCGGGGTCGGGGCACCTCTTTTTCAGCAGTGTCTTAATTATCGATGACCTTAAAATAGGTCCAAGAAGTTCGAAGAGCGTTTGCAAAAGCAAGCTGCAGTATGATATATTTAATCGGCAGATCTGGAAGGAGGTTAGAATTGAGCGATAATCTGAAGGGGAAAAATGCCCTGGTAACCGGAGCCGCGGGTGGTATCGGGCATGAGGTATGCCTGGCCCTGGCCAGGGAAGGGGCTAATATAGTGGCAAACGATATCGGCGCGTCGAGGGACGGCAGCGGTACTGAAGTGGGGCCGGTAGACCAGATAGTTGAGGAGATAAAAAAACTGGGCTGCGATTCGATAGCCAACCACGATTCGGTGGTCGACTTCAATGCAGCACAACGGATAATACAGAGCTGTGTAGACAAATTCGGACGTATCGATATACTGGTCAACTGTCACGGCAACCTCAGAGATCGTATGATCTGGAACATGACTGAGGATGAGTGGGACTCCGTAATGATCGTACATCTAAAAGGTACTTTCAATACCTGTCGCCATGCCTGCGTGTTGATGCGGGAGCAGAAATATGGCCGTATTATCAACGTCACGTCAGATGCATGGCGCGGCACCATGGGACATGTCAACTACGGTGCGGTTAAGGGCGGCATAGTGAGTCTCACCCGCTCTATAGCGCGCGAGATGGGGCGCTACGGGGTAACCGCTAATTGCTTCGCCCCCATCGCCGCTACCAGGATGACGCTGAACGATGAAGTCATACAGGGCACATGGAAGAGGGTTGAGGCCGGGGTTATGAGCAAAGAGCAGGCAGAGCAGGTCTTGAACATGCCCGGGCCTGAGCACATACCACCGATCATAGTCTACCTGGCTACCGACCAGGCCGCCAATATCAATGGACAGGTATTCCATGCCGAGGCAGGTAGAGTGGGCATATACAGTGAACCGGTAGAGATAAGGGCCATATACAAGCCGGAGGGCATATTCACCACGGATGAGCTTATTAGTGTGGTGCCCAAGACCCTGCTAACCGGCTACATCAATCCCGCTCCCCCCCAACCGGAGAGGGAAAAAAAGTCTGCCTAGCTGAGCCGTTATAGATAGCGGCAGACAAGCGTAACTTATGAAAATCGGGATAGTTTCCTACGGAGCATATATTCCCATATACCGCCTGAAGCGGGACGAGATTGCCCGCGCCTGGGACCGCGGCTCTATGGGAGGAGAAAGGGCCGTAGCTAACTATGATGAAGATAGTGCTACCATGGCAGTGGAAGCCATAATCGACTGCCTGAAGGACAGCGATCGGCAGAGTATCGATGGCCTGTATTTTGCCTCCACAACACCGCCCTACCGTGAAAAGCAATCGGCAAGCCTTATTGCCCTCGCCGCCGACCTGCGCCGCCAAATCTTCACCGCTGACTTTACCGACTCACTTAGAGCAGGGACGATCGCCCTTCAGGCTGCGCTCGATGCGGTAAAGGGCGGATCTGGAAAGAGGGTCATGCTCGCCGCCGCCGATTGCCGCCTTGGCCAGCCCCAATCGGACTACGAGCAGAACTTTGGCGATGGTGCCGCTGCCCTTTTAGTAGGTGATGAGGGTGTTGCCTGCGAGATCGAGGGCAGCTACTCCCACGCCGACGAATTCCTGGATATATGGAGGACGGATACCGATACCTTCACCAGAAACTGGGAAGACAGGTTTATCCTTGCCGAAGGCTATGTGCGGAATACCAGAGAGGCCATCTCGGGTATAATGGAGAAATACAGCCTGAAGCCGCATGATATCACCAGGGCGGTCTTCTATGCCCCCGACCCCAGGAGACACTCCGAGATGGCAAGAGCACTGGGTTTTGACCCCAAGACCCAGGTACAGGACCCCATGTTTGCCACGGTAGGCAATACCGGCGCTGCCTTTGCCTTAATGATGCTCATCGCTGCGTTGGAGGAGGCCAGGGCGGGGGATAGAATCCTGTTTGCCAACTATGGCGACGGCGGTGACGCCTTTATCATGCGGGTAACCGAGGAAATCGAGAGGGTGAGGGAGAGGCGCGGGATCAGGAGCCACCTGGCATCGCGGATGACCCTTCTCAACTATGAGAAATACCTGCGCTTCCGCCGGCTTATCCCCATCGAGGCCCAGGCCCGGGAGCAGGCCAATGCCTTTCCTCCGGTGGCGTGGCGGGAACGGGAGCAACTGATCAGCTTCCACGGCTCCAGGTGCAAGCGTTGCGGCCGCACCTTCCACCCGATGCAGCGGGTGTGTATCTATTGCGGGGCCAAGGATGAGTATGAGGGAGTCCGGCTCTCTGACAGACAGGGCACGCTATATACCTACACCGTGGATAACCTGGCGCTCAGTGGCGACCCCCCAACAATCGTGAGCAAGGTACACCTGGCGGATGGGGACGGTGAAAGAGAAGAGAACGGAAAGGTGGGGGTGTATTGCCTGATGACCGACCGTGACCCCCAAAAGGTTGAGCCGGATATGCCGGTGGAGATGACCTTCCGCAAGATGCACGATTCCGGTGGTATGCATACCTATTACTGGAAATGCCGGCCGCCGAGAGAGCCCTAAGGGTCTAAAAAAGAGAATGGATACCATCAAGGACAAGGTTGCCATCGTCGGCATGGGGTGCTGCAAGTTCGGCGAGAACTGGGATAAGAGCGCCGACGATATGATTATCGACGCGGTCTATGAAGCGTATGAGGATGCCGGCATGGGGCGCGAGGATATACAGGCTGCCTGGGTAGGGACAGCCTTCTCCGGTATCGGCGGGATCAGCATTGCTGGGCCGCTTAAGCTCGACCGCATCCCCATCACCCGGGTGGAAAACTTCTGCGCCACCGGGATGGAGACCATTAGAAATGCCTCCTTTGCCATAGCCTGTGGGGCTTATGATATTGTGCTCTGCGTGGGTTTTGAGAAGCTGAAGGATACCGGCCTCGCCGGGCTTCCCGCTGGCTACACCCACCCCGTCCTGGGGATTAATGTTACCGCACCGGGAAGGTGGGCAATGGGCGCCACCCGGTATTTCCAGGCCTACGACATCGACCCGCAGGAGGGCAGGAAAACCCTGGCCCGGATCTCGGTGAAAAGTCACTATAATGGGGCGCGCCACCCCAAAGCGCACCTTCGCAGGGAGGTAACTATAGAGCAGGTGCTCAGCGCACCGATCATCGCCTGGCCGCTGGGTCTATTCGATTGTTGTGGCAACACCGATGGCGCTGCCGCCGCCATCCTCACCAGGGCGGACATGGCCAAAAGCTTCCGCGATGACTATGTATTAGTCAAGGGAATCGGGCTTGCCATTGGCCCTGGCCTGGGGAAGGAGGATGCCAGTTATGACTACATCCACCTTCCTGAAACAGAGGCCGCAGCGAAGCAGGCATATGAGCAGGCAGGTATCACCAACCCCCGTAAGGAGCTCGATATCCTGGAGCTACATGATTGCTTCACCATAAGCGAGCTGATGACCCTTGAGGCCATCGGTATATGCCCCCAGGGGAAGGCTAAAGAGGACATAGACGCCGGAACCTTTACCCTAACCGGGGAACTGCCGGTTAATGCCGACGGTGGCCTGAAGTCCTTCGGACACCCTGTGGCTGCCAGTGGACTGAGGGAGTGCTACGAGGTATATAAGCAGATTCAGGGCAAGGCACAGCTACCGGAACGCCAGTTGAAGGATGTCAGGCTGGGGCTGTCTCATAATCAGGGTGGCCACCCAGGGTGCCTGCTGCCCATTATCACCATCCTGGGACGGGCAGGATAAGTAACCATGTCCAAAGAAGCCCTGAAAGGCGTGAAGGTGCTGGAGCTATGCCAGCTGGTAGCCGGGCCTTACTGCACCAAGCTACTGGCTGACCTGGGCGCCGAGGTGGTGAAGATAGAGGAGCCGGGAGGCGGCGATGCGGCCAGGAGTTTACCCCCCTTCCTCCATGATATACCCGATGCGGAGGGAAGCGGGCTCTTCCTCTATTTAAACACCAATAAATTTGGGGTCACCCTAAATGTGGCCACAGCAACCGGAAAGGACATTTTTCTGGAACTGGTGAAGCAAGCCGACATCCTGGTTGAGGATAACCCGCCCCAATGGATGACAGAGCGGGGGCTGGACTACCAAAGCCTCAAGGAGATTAACCCCCGGCTTATAATGACCTCCATTACCCCTTTCGGGCAAAGCGGTCCCTACCGCGATTACAAGGCCTATCCGCTCAATGTCTTTCAATTTGGTGGCGAGGGCTATCTTACCCCCGGTGGTGTGGAGAACACTAGCCGCCCCCCGCTCAAGGTTGGGAGGTTCCTGGCAGAATACGATAGCGGGCTAAGCGCCGCCATCGCCATCCTTGCCGCCCTCTACTGGAGGGGGAAATCGGGTAGCGGGCAGCGGATCGACATATCCAAACAGGAATCACTTATGGCGCTCAACCGGATGGATATGGTCAGGTCGGCCAATGAGGGAGAGGTCATCACCAGGGCGAAGCAGGGGGTTCCCTATGGTGGTGTCCTGCCGTGCCGGGACGGCTACACCGTGTTCATAACCTGGGAATCGGTGCAGTGGGACCGGCTGGTAGCGTTTATGGGAGACCCGGAGTGGGCTAGCTATGATAAGTTCAGGGACTACGCCGGTCGCTATCAACACGGCGAGCTGCTGAACGCCCTGCTAACGGAATGGCTGGTAAATCACCCTAAAGAGGAGCTTTATCACGAAGGACAGGCCGCGGGAGTCCCCTTTGCCATGGTCTATACATCAAAGGATCTGGTTGATTCAGAGCACCTGAAGGCAAGGGGTTTCTTCGTGGAGATAGACCACCCCAGGACGGGTAAGGTCAAATATCCATCAGCACCCTATAAGTTCTCGGAGACACCGTGGCAGGCCAAGAGGCCGGCACCGCTTCTTGGCGAGCACAACGAGGAGGTCTTTGTTCGGTGGCTGGGACATCCCCGTGAGGAGCTGGCCAAGCTCGGCTCGGCAGGGGTGGTCTGACCGAAGATAAAGGCATATGGATATTCTTAGTGGAGTGCGAATACTCGATTTTACCCGGTATGCCGCCGGACCCCAGATAACGTTGCTACTGGCATTCATGGGGGCTGAGGTTATCAAGGTGGAGAGCCGGGTGGATATGGACCACTTTCGAAGACAGGAGGCGGCGGTGGTATTTGGCTCGGAAAGGGCAGCCGCCGATTGTTTCAACAGCCTTAATGCCAATAAGCTGGGAACAACCATCAACCTGAAGACCATAGAAGGGATCGAGCTGGCCAAGAGACTGGTCCGGATAAGCGATGTGGTGGTGGACAACTTCAGGGCTGGCATCATGGACAGGCTGGGATTGGGCTACGGTGTCATCAGGGGGATCAAGCCGGATATAATAATGCTTTCGGCGTCGAGCCATGGCTCCACCGGCCCGGAAAGCGGGTACATCGCCTATGCCGTGACCATGGGAGCGCTCAGCGGGCTTTCGCAGGTAACCGGCTATGCAGAAGGCCCACCGGTAATCATGAGGAGCAGCGCGGACCTGAGACCGGGGACCAGCGCCGCCTTTGCCATCCTAGCTGCCCTGAACTACCGCCAGGAGACCGGCGAGGGGCAATTCATCGACTTCTCCGCCAGGGAGGCCCTCACATGTGGAATCGGGGAGACCATCATGGACTATACCATGAACGGCAGGGTTCACTCTCGAAGTGGTAATCGCGATGATATTATGGCTCCCCATAATTGTTACCGCTGCCGGGGCGATGATAAGTGGGTGAGCATTGCCATCTCTCGTGACGATGAGTGGGAAGCCCTCTGCCATGCCCTGGGTAATCCGCCGTGGGCGGGAGATGAAAGGTTCACTGACCAATTTAGCCGATGGCAGCACCATGAGGAACTGGATGAGCTCATCGAAGCGTGGACCATAAACCATACCCATTACGAGGTAATGGAGACGCTCCAGGGAGCGGGGGTAGCCGCAACACCCTCCTCCAGCAATGAGGAGCTTTTCAATGATCCTCACTGCCGGGAGCGGGAATGCTTTACCCCGGTGCAACACCCTGAAGAAGGCGAGCTCTATGTACTGGCACCCCCCTGGAAATTCTCCGCCACGCCGGCAAGGGTCACCGCTCCGGCACCGCTGCTCGGGGAACACAACGGCTATGTCTTGGGAGAACTCCTGGGTATGCCTGAAGAGGAGATCACAAGGCTGATAGCGGAGGAGGTTCTTTACTAGATCAAGAGCTGCCATTCATTCCTGTTTCTAGTTAAAATGGGCTATATCCATCGGGATGAGAAAGAAGGGCTATGAAGTATCGTAATGTACTCCTCAAAATCGAAGGCGCGGTTGCCACCATTACCCTGAACCGCCCGGAGAAGCTAAATGCGATAAACGACGCGATGTTTCGGGAATTATTAGCTGCACTCGATGAAGTAAGGCAAGAAGGGGACTCCCTGGTGGTCGTTATCAAGGGGGCAGGGCGGTCGTTTAGCGCCGGGCAGGACCTGAGCGGGGTGGGCACCGATGAGGTAATGCCTCCTAACCCCCGGAGCAAGGCCTACCTCTATAATATGTTTGCCACCGACATGCAAAACCAGTGGAGGTGGCAAACCATCTTCGAGTTCCCCAAGATTACCGTCGCCCAGGTGCACGGATACTGCCTGGGTGGGGGACTCGACCTGGCAATGGCCTGCCGCGCCATCATCGCCACCGACAATGCTGTGTTGGGCGACCCCTCGGTAAGGATGGGGCTTGCTTCACCCAACCCCCTGTGGACATACCGCATCGGGCTTAAGAAATCCAAGGAGCTTCTCCTCACCGGGAAGTATATAGACGGCAAGGAGGCGGAGCGGATCGGTCTGGTAATGAAAGCGGTGCCCGCAGATAAACTGGAGGAGGAGATGAGCAGCGTCACCGAAGGCTTTACCAAGTCGGCGGGGATCGGCGGCTTCGATCAGCTAGCTGACTTCTGGTCTTTCAATATGGCGGCCCTCGACCTTGGCGGGCTGGCTGCGGCTCGGCGGCTCGCGGGTAATGCTTATGTCCTCAGCGCCATCCAGCGGCCGGAACGAAGCATCACCGACCGTGGCGAGTTTAACTTTTACGATGTCCGGGATAAGAAGGGGCTCAAGGCAGCCATCGAGGAGAGGGATGCCCCCTTCAAAGAATATTTCCCCCCACCCCAACCTAAAAAGAGGTGAACATAAAATGAGCGAGATTATTTACGAGAAGAAGGAAGGGATCGGTTGGATCACGCTAAACCGCCCTGAAGAGCTGAATGCTATGAACGATGCGATGCTGGCAGGGCTGGATGAGGCATTTGCCGCCGCTGAGCCAGACCTGGAGGTAAAGGTGGTAGTGGTAAAGGGCGCCGGCCAGGCCTTCAGTGTGGGGCAGGACCTTAGCGGGGTAGGAACCTTCGAGGTATTATCCGAGCCAGGTGAAAACCTCACCATCAAGAGGCGTATGGAGGCAGAGCGACGCCGCAACCGGAGGTGGGAGTACATATTCAATCTGGCCAAGCCGACCATCGCGCAGGTGCATGGCCATTGCCTCGGCACCGGCTGCTACCTGGCAATGGTATGTGATATCACCGTAGCCTCTGAGGATGCACTCTTCGGTGACCCCCTGCTCAGGATGGGCCTGCTTCCCCATATGCCCCTCTGGACCTGGCTCATCGGGATAAAGAAGGCCAAGGAGCTACTCTACACCGGAAGGTACATGGACGCCAACGAGGCGGAGCAGTTCGGGTTGATAAATAAGGCGGTCCCACGAGATGAGCTAGAGGATGAGGTCACGAGGCTGGCGAAAGGCATCAGCCTCCTACCAGGCGATGGCCTCGCTCCCGCTAAGGACGCTATCAACTCCGTTATGGAAGCCAGAGGTCTGGGGGAGGCATGGCGATTTACCAACAATATGCAACTGGTAATGCAGCAGCGCACTATGGAGCCTGGTGAGTTCAACTTCTTCAAGGTCAGGGACAAGAAAGGCCTCAAGGCAGCCCTCAAGGAGAGGGATGCCCTTTTTGAAAAGTTTTCATAAGAGGCGTAGCATGCCCACAGTAACTGGCCAGGAATTCAGGGCTCGATATTAAGAAATGTGAATGATTTCTGAGGAGGCACAATATGCCCACAGGATTTGGCTGGGAATTCAAGACTCAATATCAGAAGTGCTACTGGGAGAATGGTGAGTATCGAGAGAGGGAATACCGGGACAGCCTGTATGAGAAGCTTAGCGACCGCATCGCCCGGATAACCTTTAACCGTCCGGATAAGAGGAACGCCTTTAACGACCGGCAGTTTGAGGACTTCTCCGCAGCGCTACACCAGGCCAATGACGACCCCGATATCAGGGTGGTTATCCTGAGAGGAGCGGGTACCTGCTTTGGCGCCGGCCATGACCTTAGCTCCCCCGAAAAGGAGGAGTCCCCACCGGTTCATCCCGGCATAAATCCCACGCTGGTGGACTATTACGGGTTCGAGCGGCGGCGCTGCACCAAATTCGAGGATATAACCGATTACCCCAAGATCACGATTGCCCAGGTGCATGGCAAGTGCATCGGTGCCAGCCAGATAGTGGCCTCCTGCTGCGATCTCATAATCACTGCGGAGGATGCGCAGTTTGGCATCCGAGGCTTCGGCAGCCAGCTTCATGGGATTACCGATTGGCCGGTCTGGCCCCTGTGGTCCTATAAAGCCTATGCCGGCCGGACGATCACGGAGATGTCGGGGAAGGAGGCGGTGGCGCTGGGCTTCGCCAACAGGGCAGTCCCCATAGATAAGCTTGAGCAGGAAGCGATTAAGTGGGCCGAGGCGCTAAGCGAGTTGCCCAGCGAGGCCGTTGCCGTCACCAAGGAATGGATTAACGGGACGCTCGATATCACCGGGGTGGGTGGCACCCAGAGGGGTCACTTCCTCTCCCACCTCGCCCTGCAATATGTGCGTTTCAGGCCCGATGAGGTCAACCTCTATAAAGCAAAAAGGGACAAGGGGCTGAAGGGCTTCCTTGAAGACCGGGCGAAAACGGCTACACCCGAAGCAACAAAGTGAGGGATTAGTATGCCAAGCTGGCAGGAAGAATATCAGGGGAAGCTGACCTCAGCAGAAGAGGCAGCCGGGCTGGTTAAGTCGGGAGACCTTGTAGCCTTCACTGCCGGTCGTGAAGCCCACGCGGTGGGACTGGCGATCGCAGCCCGATTAGGGGATTTAACCGGTGTGAAGGTGCTGGCGCCCTCGCCCGGATATGACTTTGGCTGGTACGACCCCGGATGGGATGCGGCCTTCGAGATAACGATATCGTGGCCCACCGCTACCGCACAGGACATGCTCGACGAGCGCAGGTGCGACATCAACCTGCCGCTGATCATCCCCTTCGGCGCCGATAACGTGCCACCCAACGTGTTGCTCACCGAGGTGTCGATGCCCGACGAGCGCGGCTTCTGCAGTTTCGGCGCGTCGCTGTGGACCAAGCGCCAGGAGATAGAGGCCGTGAGGCAGCAGGGCGGGACAGTTATAGCCGAGGTGAACGACAGGCTAATCCGCACCTACGGTGATAACTACGTGCACGTCTCAGAAATAGACTATTTCGTTGAGCACCTGTCGCGCAAAGGGCAGCCGGGCACCGGCAGCCTTGGCGGGCGTGTGGTGAAGGAGCCCGAGCCCTACCTGAAGGACATCGTCACCAACGTTGCTTCGCTTATCAAGGACGGCGATTGCCTGCAGATAGGCGTCGGTCGCACCACCGAGCCGCTGATAAGGATGGGGCTGCTCGACGGCAAGCAGGACATCGGCTTCCACTCCGAGGCCACCCCCCCCGGCGTTATCTCGCTGGTACGCGAAGGTGTTATTAACGGCAAGCGCAAGACGCTGCTCCCTGAGCGGGTAGTGGTGACATCCATCGGCGGCGGCTCCAGGGAGGACATGCAATGGATCAATAACAACCCGCTGTTCTACCTGGTGGACCTGCTGTGGCTGGAGGACATACGGGTTATCTCCCAGAACGACAACATGGTGGCCATCAACAACGCGCTGGCCATCGACCTGACCGGCCAGATCACTGCCGAGAGCCTGGGGCCGCGGCTCATATCGGTGGCCGGTGGTCAGATACCCTTCGCTTTCGGCGCGCTGCTCTCCAAGGGCGGACGTTCGATAACGGTATTGCCCTCCACCGCTCGTGAAGGCACCGTATCCCGTATCATGCCGCACCTGCCGGAGGGCACAGCGATAACCCTGCAGCGCAACATCGCCGACCTGGTGGTGACCGAGTACGGCGTGGCAAAACTGCGGAACAAGACAATAAGGCAGCGCTGCGAGGAGCTCATCTCAATTGCCCACCCCGACTTTCGCGCCGGGCTGAAAAGGGAGGCCCATAGGCTTTACTGGCCGTAATCACGTGTTATTCCCCCGTTAAGCTAGATAGTAGAACACATCCGCGCCTAAAACCATAGGCTCTATTATAACTAGGAGCCGTAAAGGGAAGTCCCCGAGGCCGACAGGTCGGCCGACGCTTCGGCCTATATCGGGAGCGGGGGTCTCCCCGACTTGTCGGGGCAGATAAACACTCCAGGGCAGGTGAGTGGGAAAAGCTCAGTACGAGTTATTGACTCAGAAAATCACTATGTGCTATCCTTATCCAGGGCAGCGTAGCTCAGTGGTAGAGCAGGGGACTCATAAGCCTCAGGTCACTGGTTCGAATCCAGTCGCTGTCACCAATACATTTTATAATACCTCACAGAGACCAGGGGATTCCTGTCAAACAAGCTTTTAACGGCTTCCTATTACCCTGCAAGGTTGAAGGCAAATTATTAGAAATGATGTAGCAATGTACTCTCTTTCTCTGTTTTGGGGATAGCTCGAGGTCTTATAAGCCGCTATGGGAGTAAAAGTTAAAGTCTTAAAAGGCTACCCTTACTACCCGGGAGACACAGCATCAGGATATGGGGTTCACAATATACCCAGAGTATTTCCGTTTGAATTAGCTTTAACGAAGTGATTGGTATATAAAAAAGTGGGGTCACCCATTATCGGGTAGCCCGTAACTCCTGAGTAAATGCCCACCTGACTATATACCCCATTTCTGATCAATCCAAGTCTAATACTCTACTTGGATTGATTTTCGGCGGTCAGGTTGGATATAGGCTTCTAACGTAGCAAATCTTGTAACGCTAGATCAATACCAGGAAATCGAAAGGTGAAATCCATTTGTAATAGACGTTGCGGGACAGCTCTCTGGCTATAAAGCAATGCCGTCGCCATCTCTCCGAGGAACATACTCAGCAATGAAGAAGGAATGGGTATCGGTACTGGTCTGCCCAACTCCTTTCCCAAACGCTCGCAGAACATTGCATTGGTGACCGGATTTGGGGCAGATAGGTTGAATGATCCGTAGGCAGCCTCGTTTTCAATCAGAAAGCTAATTGCACCCACTTCATCAGCTATGTGAATCCACGGAAACCACTGAAGTCCACTTCCGAAACGCCTCGCATAGAAGTAACGAGGCAGTATCATGCGCCCTAGTGCGCCACCTGCCGAGCTAAGCACGACTCCAGTGCGGATAGCTAACCATCTCACTCCTAAATTCTGCAAACGGGATGTAGAGTGTTCCCACTCAATAGCGAATTGTGCCAAGAAATCATGTCCCGGCGGTGTTTCCTCTGTTACCTCTTCATCTCCACAATCACCATAGATGCCTATTCCTGAGGCTTGGACGACCACTCCGGGCTTATTAGGAACGGTTTCAATTGCTCGGACAACAGCCTGACCAGCATTCAGGCGGCTTTCGCGTATGCGGCGCTTGCGCTCAGGCGTCCAGCGACCAGCGGCAATGTTCTCACCAGATAGATTTACTATAGCTCCAGCTCCATCAACTAGAGAAGCCCAGCCATCGGCAGTATGAGCGTCCCAACGCTCGATTCGCACTTCATCAGGCAGGCCAATAGCTTTTTTAGGGTCACGGCTAAGCAGGGTAACATCATGACCCCTGCCGACTAACTCCATAGCCAGGGCCTTCCCAATAAGCCCGGTACCTCCTGTAATCAGTACACGCATAACGTCGATAGTCGGAAGGCGCTTATGGTATTAATTCTAGTAAAAAGATCGGGTGGCCGTTATCAGCGATCGAATAGAACGCTATCTTTGTCCCATCGGCACTGATCGATGGCATGCTATCGCTCACCGTATTAGATGTAAGCTGGGTTAGGCCGCTGCCATCGGAGTTTATTATGAATATTTCAGGGTCATCGTCGTCCACCAATGACAGGAACACTATCTTTGTCCCATCGGCACTGATCGATGGAAAGACAGCCTGACCTCCCGAAAACGTAAGCTGGGTTAGACCGCTGCCATCGGAGTTTACTATGAATATTTCAGAGTCCTCTATGGATATTTCATAGTCCACGAACTCTATTGACATGAACGCTATCTTCATCCCATCAGCACTGATCGATGGCGTCCAACCTTCTACCGGATTGGATGTAAGCTGGGTTAGGCCGCTGCCATCGGAGTTTACTATGAATATTTCAGAGTCATCGTCGTCCACGAATGATGTGAACGCTATCTTTGTCCCATCGGCACTGATCGAGGGCAAATCATCATCTATCGTATTGGACGTAAGCTGGGTTAGGCCGCTGCCATCGGAGTTTACAATGAAGATCTCCCCGTCGCCATCTACATATGAAACGAATGCTATCTTTATGCCATCGTCACTGAGCGATGGCATGCCATCGCTCACCGTATTAGATGTAAGCTGGGTTAGACCACTGCCATCGGAGTTTACTATGAATATTTCAAAGCGATGGTTATCCACCAATGACATGAACGCTATCTTTGTTCCATCAGCATTGATCGATGGATACCAATCCTCCACCGTATTGGATGTAAGCTGAGTTAGGCCGCCGCCATCGGAGTTTACTATGAATATTTCAGAGTCATCGTCTTTCACCCATGACATGAACGCTATCTTTGTCCCATCGGCACTGATCGAGGGCCATTCATCCTGACCTCCCGAAAACGTAAGCTGGGTGAGAGTCCATTCATACGTTGTAGGTGTTGACGTAGGTGTAGGTGATGGTTCTCCACCTCCCCCACATGCAATTCCTGACGTCAGCATGATGCCCAGGAGCAGTATTAAAGCAATTCTTGTTATTTTCAATGCATCTCTCCGTTCATTATATGAGCTGAGCATACGCCGGGGAGTTTCGCCTGTCAATGCTATGTGCCCAAAAGAGGGGCCACACATTATCGGGCGCCTCCCAATAATCAGCCTGGCTGGTTCTGTTCGGTTGACGTTGGTGAATATGAGAGGCGAGTTTCATTATAGCCAGTCAGTCTTTGAGGAGCCAGCAAATTGTGGTCCAAGTACAGTCTCCAACACGTCTCTTACAGCCTGATTATCACCAACATACAACACAATCAAATTGCTCGCTTTATAGAAGTGCGGTCGTGCTATCCAACTAATGAAACAAATTTGCCCATTGTTGTTGATTGGAGAACCAGTAGGTGAGATAAGTGCAGCTTCAGTATCAGCCGCAGCAGCATCCTCGTACTCGAAGACCTGAACATAGCTACCATTCACAGTTATGGCCTTGCCATCGACAGAAATGCAGGGCTGTTGTATCACTCCTCCAGTGTCAACAACAGTTGCTCCAGCTTCGCGAAGGTTGTCTATGAGGCTTATGTAGGCTGTAACTGTGGGTGTAGTTGTAGTTGTAGGTGTTGGAGTGGATGTCGATACCTCACCTCCATCGCAGGCAAGTCCTAAGACCAGCAATACTCCCAAGAGCAATACCACAGCTATTCTTGCCTGTTTCATTGCCTACCTCTTACACTTGTGGTAGCGATGATACTCCTGGGGTACTAGGTTGTCAATGCTGTGGGCAATAACAGAGAGGCCACCCATTCTCGGGTAGCCGCCAGGTTTCTGATATCATTTGTTTAGGTAATAATGGGTCCCCCAGGGAATGCTGTAATCGTCCCGACAAGGTATTGTGCCACCAGTTGCAGGTCTGCTGAGTCAAGTGTGCCGCTATCATTTACGTCAGCGGCGAGGAAATCATTGCCAGTTAGCGTTATTGTTCCCACTATATGCTGGGCTATTAGCTGAAAGTCTGCCGAGTCAATAATGCCATCACAATTAATATCACCTTCTAGCCTTCGTATATCACAATCAACCGTTACGCCTCTTGCTTCGAGTTGAGGGATGTAGGTACAAACTGAGGTGCAAGATAGTGGGTTGTCGTTTAAACCTACATAATCCCCTGACGAAATCCCTGGATTATCGACAAGAGGCGATATGTCACTTATCTGGTTATTTTGAAGCCAGAGAAAACCCAGGCTGATGAGTGAAGATAGCGATGATATGTCACTTACCTGGTTATCCCAAAGCTCCAGCCCTCTCAGGCTGGTGAGTGAAGAGAGGGTTGAGAGGTCGCTTATCAGGTTATCCCCAATACCCAGCCATATCAGGCTGGTGAGCAAAGAGAGGGGTGATATGTCGCTTATCTGGTTACTCCAAAGACACAAGTCTGTCAGGCTAGTGAGGCTTGATAGCACAGAGATGTCGCTTATCTGGTTTAAAGTGAGACGTAGGTTTGTCAGGTTGGTGAGTGATGAGAGCGGTGATATGTCGCTTATCTGGTTTTCCTCAAGGCCCAGCACTATCAGGCTGGTGAGGCCTGAGAGCGGTGATATGTCGCTTATCTGGTTACTCCAAAGAGTCAGCCCTATCAGGCTGGTGAGTGAAGAGAGGGGTGAGAGGTCGCTTACCTGGTTACTCCCAAGCTCCAGCCCTATCAGGCTGGTGAGTGAAGAGAGGGGTGAGAGGTCGCTTATCTGGTTATCGTCGAGAGAAAGCCCTTTCAAGCTGGTAAGTGAAGAGAGGGGTGATATATCGCTTATCTGGTTCCTAGGAAGCCACAGCCATATCAGGTCAGAGCAATACTCCAATCCCGTAAGGTCGGTTATGTCTCTATGCCGAGCATTAAGATAAGTAAGCCCTACCAAATCAGACTCGTAGATATTGCCAGTGGGCTTTGCTATGGCCTCCCTTATCGCCACCTCAAGATTGGGGTCAGGGAAATTGACCACATCATGAGCTATAGCCATTGGGGCAGGAAGTAGAAATATCAGCAATACTCCCAAGATTAATATACAAACAATCCTTGCCTGTTTCACTGCCTACCTCGTGCACTTGTGGTAGCGATGATACTCCTGGGGTGAAAGGCTGTCAATACTGTGGATAATAACAGAGAGAACACCCATTATCGGGTAGCCGCCAGGTTTCTGATATCACTTGTTCAAGGTTTCAACATTCCCCCAGGAAATGCTGGAATCGTGCCAACAAGGTATTGTGCCATCAACTGCAGGTCTACTGCGTCAATTGTGCCGCTGTCGTTGACGTCAGCTGCAAGGAAATCATCGCCAGTTAGCGTTATTGTTCCCACTATATGCTGTGCTATTAGCTGAAGGTCTGCCGAATCAATCCTACCATCGCAATTAACATCACCTTCCAATCTCTGCAAGTGCCAGTCATGATAAACTATTACACCTCTTACTTTGAGTTGTGGAATATAGGTATAAAATGAGGTACAAGATAGTGGATTGTCACTTAAATTTACTTTATCCCCTGAACCGATTCCAGGATTGTCGACCAGAGGCTCTATGTCGCTTATCTGGTTGTGCCCGAGATTGAGGTATGTCAGGTTGGTGAGGCTTGATAGCGTAGAGATGTCGCTTATCTGGTTCTCCGAAAGAACCAGCTCTGGCAGGCTGGTGAGGGTTGATAGCGGTGATATGTCGCTTATCTGGTTGTGATCTAGGTAGAGGTGCGTCAGGCTGGTTAGTGATGAGAGGGGTGATATGTCGCTTATCTGGTTACCCCCAAGGCCCAGCGATGTTAGGCTGGTGAGTGATGAAAGGGGTGAGATGTCGCTTATCTGGTTAAAAGGTAGAGACAATGTTGTCAGACTAATGAGTGAAGAGAGGGGTGATATATCACTTATCTGGTTAGACAAAAGCCACAGTGTTGTCAGACTAATGAGTGAAGAGAGGGGTGATATGTCGCTTATCTGGTTCAAAGCAAGGTCCAGCTCTATCAGGCTGGTTAGTGAAGAGAGCGGTGATATGTCGCTTATCTGGTTACAAAAAAGATCCAGGTATGTCACGCTGGTGAGTGATGAGAGGGGTGATATATCGCTTAACTGGTTATCGTGAAGATCCAGCCGTGTCAGGCTGGTGAGTGATGAGAGGGGTGATATGTCGCTTATATAGTTCCACCAAAGATACAGCTCTGTCAGGCTGGTTAGTGAAGAGAGCGGTGATATGTCGCTTATCTGGTTATCCCAAAGCTCCAGCACTATCAGGCTGGTGCAGTGCTCCAATCCAGTAAGGTCGGTTATGTATCTTTCGGAAGCATTAAGATTTGTGAGCCCTACCAAGTCAGACTCGTAGATATTGCCAGTGGGCTTTGCTATGGCCTCCCTTATCGCCGCCTCAAGATTGGGGTCGGGGAAATTGACCACATGATGAGCTGTAGCCATTGGGGCAGGAAGCAGAAATATCAGCAATACTCCCAAGAGTAATACCACTGCTATTCTTGCCTGTTTCACTGCCTACCTCTTGCCCTCTGGAGAGACACTCATATCAAGGGTAACACAAGATGCGCCATTTGTCTGTCGGGAAAACCTGTATTTTTGTGTAGGGAAATCTGGGTAATTTTTTGGGTTTTTTGTAGGGAGGGTCTGACACAGGTCAATACCCGAGTGCGGGCTGGCAGGCTCAAGGATGCGGGTTGGCTGGGTGTTGGAGAGTGAGGGCAACAATCGCCATGTGGATGTCGGTTATGCAATCCCGTGGGGAGCTCCCAAATTGTGGCGATCATTTATAGGAGGGCCCATCTTCGGCGCTGAAGCTTACCAAGCAATGCACATTAAGCCATATTGTGCAACAATAAGTCTGTATATGTCTGTCACAAAGTGCCTAGTATGCTTTTTATAGATAAGGCGGTATTGAGGTAGGTTTCATGGGGCATAAAAAAGTGGGGTCACTCATTATCGGGTAGCCCATAACTCCTGAGTGAATGCCCACCTGACTATATACCCCATTTCTGATCAATCCAAGTCTAATATTCTCTGAAATTGACCCACCGCCCAGCCTACTTAGGTGGATTTGGAGGGAAAAGGCATAAGGCCTATAATCAGGAATTTATTGATCTTCGATATCTTCTCCCTTTGTCGTAGAATCTGTAGGTTCCTCTCGTGTAATGAGCTTTTTGTAACCTAGGAAGATAAGTACAATCAGGATGGCAGCAATAGCACCGAATATTACTGAATTACCCACAGCTTCTGCGCCTTCCCCGAATGCGTATATCATTATTCCCGAACCGCCCACTAGGAGACCGATTCTCATTACATTTAATTTAGGCTTTAGCACTACACCAAGAACGAGAAATACGAATCCACAGGCATATGCGATAATAAACACGTTCCTATGATAGGTTTCCCAAGCAGTGCTCCCCCAAGAGTCAGGGCTTTGATAGAAGGTAACTATACCGAAGCCGACCAGTATGGCAAGTAGAATGCCTACGACTAGCCCGTAGATAATCTTAATAGCTGTCATTCCGTTTCCGCCTTTCATTTACTCCCATACCATCTCTAAAATCGCTAGAAGGAGTTAACCTTTTGATTTACCCGTGTCCATTATCCGATTATATCACTTTTCAAAATGAATGACTTTTTATAAGGAAACTCGCCTCTCAGATTCGCCATTTCTAGAATCATTGTTGGTGGCTTTAGCCCATTGATGAACACTTATTAGGACTTTTTTAATATGAATGCCTTTTTTAGAGATACCGAGAAAGTCTGGATATTTGCGTAACGTTTCGAGGCTAACTCCAACATTGGGCTTAAATATACCTATAGCCAGGTCACGGCCCAGGTTCAGGATGGCGTAGCCGCAACATGCCCCACATTTTCCCAGTTAGATTGCCGGATATTGAGCTGAAGGTGAGCCAAGTAGGCACATAGGCACAGCGGGTGCTCCAAAACCACTTATTTCTTTCGCAGTCTTAGAATCTTGTGATGACAACTGGTGCGAGAAAGAGCCCAAATCCTATCAGAAAAGTTATAAAAAGAATGTACGATATAGTTTGATTTGAAACATCGCTGGACGATAGTTGTACATTCAACGTATTTGCTTTTCTAAAACCAAAATACTGGACCTGCAAAAGAGCCCTTACAAGCCAATATAGTGAAAGAAATATCAGAACTGCTAATCCAATATCTGTATCTGGTAACTCCCCTGCATAAATAAAACAAATAAGCGCTGTGCCCAAATAGAAAAAGAGCAACAACTTACTGAAGATAAGCATTAGAATACGGTTGAAATCATCCAGCGTAGCCAGTGCGTTTTTCCAATCGAGTAGCTTGGGGAAGTAAAAATGAGTAAATGCCCAAAGTAGTAGATATGAGCCGCCAATATAAATCAAGACTTCAGCGATCATTTTTTCTCCTCCTTTCATTAATTTTGGTTGCCAGATTATATATGCAGGCTGGTAGTTAAGTCAATAGGTGAGTGAGCAAAAAAACTATCGTACAACAAGCTAAATTGATCTCGATGATATACGTATCCGGCCTATAAAATACTTGTAAGTGCCCTCTTACCCCTTGAAGTACCATTATCTATGATAGCTAGAGGTTTTATAAGCCGCCACTGGGGTAAGGTAATAGTATCGTAGGGTGGAATTCCTTTTATTTCTAATACTCACCACCCGTTACTGCTCGGTAATTTGATCTGTGCATTTCTTGCCTGTCTCCCGCTCATAGGCCTTGCAGCTAGGGCAAATTAGCCTGTCAATGGAGGATAATATCTTACACAGCTTGTTACCCCGTTTTGCCCTCGAGCAGATAGGACACTTATCCCTGCAATAGAGTGCCTTTTCACTTAGATCAGCCATCACTATCACCTCCTCCCAAACAATATGCTTCCTTAGAATATGGCAGCACAATAGCATGTGGTTCTTTATTTGTCAAACACTGCACATCGTCGGGTAGATGTTGGCACGTGAGAATCATTGGAGATGATGCAACAGTATACCCAAAGTTATCCCTCTTGAGCTGGCTCTATCGTAATAACTGGCCAGAGGAGCCGATGCGCTGTCGTGAGATATAATCTCTCTACTTTTTCTCCAGTCCCTTTTCCTCCGTCATTGCCTTAGTGCGCTTCTTCGTCTCATCAGCCTTTGCCAGTAGCCAGATGAAGGTGCCTAAGAGGACCAGGAAAATACCAATCCCAATTGGTCCTGACCAAAAGAGCAGCAAAAATAGTGTATCTTCCATACTTCCTCCTTTCATTAATTTTAGTTGCCAGATTATATATGCAGGCTAGTAGTTAAGTCAATAGGGGAGTGCACATCAGATACTCTTATTGTGGTTGACGTGCACCACATTGCCTTGAGGGATTGACAGAAAGTGCCCCGCCAATTACATAGGGCTTTGTGGGAATAGTTAGCTTTTGTGATGATAATATATGTTGACAGGCTTTATACACTGTGATATAAACCAAGTGGAGAATCCCGAATGAAACATATACTCGTAGGGGTTTACCTGTCTCTATACGTAATCTGATGGGCAAGAGTGAAAGTACCTGAAAAAGGGGGAATCGATGACTAAAAAGTATGTCTTCTCTTTTTTCCGCAAGTTCACACCACTACTTATTCTACTGTGCTTGCTGTCTCTGTTGCTTCCAGCCCCGGTTGCCGTGGCTGATGGTCCAGTCAATTTCCCTGACCCCTACCTTGAGGCTATCATTCGTGGGTTGATAGGAAAGCCTATACCGGAGGAAATTTTAGAATCTGACTGTGCTACGATTATTACCCTTCCGGCCTCAACAAGTGGCATTACCGACCTCACGGGTCTGGAGTACTGCACGAACCTGGAGAAGCTGAACATTGCCTTGAACCAGATAAGCGACCTCTCTCCTCTCGCTAACCTCACCAGCCTTACATGGATCTGGGCCCAGGTGAACCAGATAAGTGACATCTCTCCTCTCTCTAACCTCATCAGCCTGGAGCATATCGAACTTTACAATAACAGCATAAGCGATACCTCGGCTCTATCTAATCTCACCAACCTGAATTGGCTCTGGCTTCACGCGAACCAGATAAGCGACCTATCACCACTCGTGGATAACGCAGGACTTTCAGGGGGGGATTGGGTTACCGTCTGTTACAATCCATTAGATGCGGATTCAGTCAACATAGACATACCTGCACTTCAGGGGAGAGGTGTGTACATATCATGCCCTGTTGCCACGGAAGATGGCGGCTGCTTCATCGCCACCGCGGCCTACGGCACATCGACCGCTGAGGAACTCAATACCCTCAGAGCCTTCAGGGATGAAGTGCTGCTAGAAAATAGCCTCGGCTCCCAGTTAGTGGCTCTCTATTATGAGGTTAGCCCGCCGGTGGCGGACTTCATATCGGAGCATGAGGGGTTAAGGACTTTGGTCAGGGAGCTCTTGGTTGACCCCGTTGCCTGGTTAGTCGAAGCAACGGAGGCTATTTGGGGGGAATAGGGTAGCTTCCCATTGAGCGTCCCGCATGAAACATATCCTCGTAGGGGGTTTTTTGGCTTAGTCCTTAAGCACAAAACCAATAACCAAAGGAGGGAGTGATGACTAGAAAGAGTTGCTTCACTTTTTTGAATAGGTTGACTCTAGCAATTGTTCTGATAGGCTTGTTGGCGTTGCTAATTCCCGGCTCGGTCGCCGTGGCCGCCGATGAAGTTGACTTCCCAGACACTGTCCTTCGAGAGGCGATAAGGGATGCAATCGGCGGAGGAGACATCACCCAGGCCAAACTTGATCTGCTTACCAGCTTTTCGTACGGGGGTTCGCTTCTTCCTGACGTTACCGATCTTACCGGAATGGAGCACTGTACCAGCCTGACTACGCTCGGCCTCGAGGAGAACCAGATAAGCGACATTTCTGCGCTATCAAGCCTCACCAGCCTGACTTCACTGTCGCTTCAGAACTACCCGTGGAGTGGGAACAACCAGATAAGCGACATCTCTCCTCTATCAAGCCTCACCAGCCTGACGTGGCTCCACCTAGATTACAACCTGATAAGCGACATCTCTACGCTATCAAGCCTCACCAGCCTGACTACGCTCGGCCTCGAGGGGAACCTGATAAGCGACATCTCTGCGCTATCAAGCCTCACCAGCCTGGAAAGCCTTGGCCTCATACTGAACCAGATAAGCGACATCTCTGCGCTATCAAGCCTCACCGGCCTGGTGCATCTCGAACTTACTGGCAACCAAATAAGCGACTTCACGCCGTTATCCAGCCTCGCCAACTTGTCCACGCTTTATCTTGGTGCGAATCATATAAGCGACATCTCTGCGCTATCAAGCCTCACCAGCCTGACAGATCTCGCCCTAAGCATTAACGAGATAAGTGATATCTCTGCGCTGTCAAGCCTCACCAGCCTGACAGATCTCGACCTAACTATCAACCAGATAAGCGACATCTCTGCGCTGTCAAGCCTCACCAGCCTGACAGATCTCGGCCTAAGCTATAACCAGATAAGCGATATCTCTGCGCTATCAAGCCTCACCAGCCTGAATATTCTCCGCCTAATTGCCAACCAGATAAGTGACATTTCACCACTCGTAGCGAACTCAGGACTTTCAGATGGGGATGAGGTTTACCTTGTGGGCAATCCATTAAGTGCGGAGTCCGTCAACACACACATACCTGAACTTGAGGGGAGAGGTGTGATTGTGTGGTACTATAGTGGCGAAGGCTGCTTCATCGCCACCGCAGCCTACGGGACATCGACAGCCGAGGAAATAGACACTCTCAGGGCCTTCAGGGATGAAGTACTACTGGAAAGCACAGTGGGCTCTCAACTTGTGGAGTGGTATTACCAGACCAGCCCTCCGGTGGCGGACTTCATATCGGAGCATGAGCTGTTAAGGACTTTGGTCAGGGAGCTTGTGGTTGAGCCTGTTGCTTGGTTAGTCGAAGTCACGGGGACCCTCTGGCGAGAATAGGGCAGCTTCGCCCCAAAGGCGGTTTATAAAACTTCAAGCTAGCAGGGCACTTTGGGCCTGTTAGCTTCTTTTTTAGTGTTATAATAGCCTAAAGAGCCCACACAGGCGGATTTGGGGGGTAGAGAATGAAAATCAAGGAGATTGCCGTAATATTGCTTCTGGGTATATTGCTTGTAACAGCCTGCACAAGTTCGTCCACACCGCCAGATACAGAGACGGTCACAGCCGATGTCCAAATTATCACCGAAAACTTGAACTGCAATGATATATCGCTAGGGCCTCTTAACTGCCAGTGCTTCCTAACGGGCACCGTCAGGAATATTGGAGATGGAGATGCCACTTCGGTAGTGGTTAAGGCCGAGTTCTTCGATACTTATGGCACAAGGCTCGGTGATGAATCAGATGTAGCAGGTAGCACAGGCGATTTAAGCGTAGGAGAATCGGCCAGCTACTCTATGAGTTTCAAAGAGTCAGAATGTCCGGTTACCTACGCGGTGTGGGCAGAATGGAAAGAATCGGGGGATGAAGGCTGCTTCATCGCCACCGCAGCCTACGGCACATCGACCGCCGGGGAAATAGACACTCTCAGAGCTTTCAGAGATGAAGTGCTGCTACAAAATAGCCTCGGCTCCCAGTTGGTGGCTTTCTATTACGAGGTTAGCCCGCCGGTGGCGGACTTCATATCGGAGCATGAGCCGTTGAGGACTTTGGTCAGGGAGCTCTTGGTTGAGCCTGTTGTTTGGGTGGTCGAAGCCACGGGGACTCCCTGGCAAGATTAGGGCAGCTTCACCCCAAAGGCAGCTCATAAAACTTCAGGCTAGCAGGTCACTTTGGGCCTGTTAGCTTCTTTTTAGTGTTATAATAGCCTAAAGAGCCCACCTAGGCGGATTTGGGGCATAGACAATGAAAATCAAGGAGATTGCCGTAATATTGCCTCTGGGTATATTGCTTGTAATAGCCTGCACATGTCAGTCCACAGAACCAGAGCCAACGCCAACGCCAACACCAGAGCCGACCATAGCCGGTGTCCAAATCATCACCGAAAACCTGAACTGCCATGAGATATCGCTAGAGCCTTTTAACTGCGAGTGCTACCTAACGGGCACAGTCAGAAATATTATGGATGTAGACGCCCCGACGGTAGTGGTTAAGGCCACGTTCTTCAATGCTTACGGCACAAAGGTCCGTGATGAATCAGATATACCCGGCGATTTAAGCGCAGGAGAATCGGCCAGCTACTCTATTACGATCCGTGAGTCAGCATGTCCGAGCACCTACGAGGTATGGGCAGATTGGGAAGGATCGAATGAAGGTGAAGGCTGCTTCATCGCCACAGCAGCCTACGGGACATCGACCGCCGGGGAAATAGACACTCTCAGAGCTTTCAGAGATGAAGTGCTGCTACAAAATAGCCTCGGCTCCCCGTTGGTGGCTTTCTATTACGAGGTTAGCCCGCCAGTGGCGGACTTTATATCGGAGCATGAGCCGTTGAGGACTTTAGTCAGGGAGCTCTTGGTTGAGCCTGTTGTTTGGGTGGTCGAAGCCACGGGGACTCTCTGGCAAGATTAGGGCAGCTTCACCCCAAAGGCGGCTCAAAGACTTCAGGCTATCACTGAAGCTAACAGGGCGAGTATACCTCTATACCAAATACCGGCATTAGGTTGAAAGCAATATTCTTTGCCGTCCTTTTCTTGCTCTGAATTCCTCTATAAATTAACCGGCGGCTGGATTCTAAGAAGCGAGCTAGTATAATGTTGTAAAAACCCCGTTAACGCTTGAATTTTCGACCGGCCGCCGCCAGGGGTGCTACAGCCAGCCAGAGAGCAATGGTTATCAACATAGCCATAGGATAGTCTATTGACTGTGTTCCTGACTGTGCTGTGAAGTGTGGGGCGATAACCCCCCAGAGAAGCATGACAAATAGTGAACTCAAAAAGAAACCGGGTATAGCAGCCAGTATGGTAAAGTATCCCATCGTATAATCCCTCCTTTAAATTGATCCGCAATTTTTACAAAAGTCTAATATACGCTTTGGTGGGTGTCAATAGCATGGAGCTTTTTGGGGTTTCTCCCGATCAGTTCAGCTTATGTGGATTGCACGATGTGCCCAAATGCTAAGTCTGAAACTAGGTTGCGATGGAGATGGCTCCCCTGGGACATTGGAGAATGCATGCTTCACATCTCTCACAGCGTCCCGGGTATTTCATTATCACCCTCTTGTGCCAGCCCCTCTCAATGTCATAGACCCCCCGGGGGCAGACATCGTAGCATATACCACAGGCAGTGCAGTTAGCTTCATCGAGACTTATTTCCCCCCTTTTTATTCTGGCCCGCTCCCCAAAGTTTATCGGCCCAATTTGCCTTATGCCTATTCTATCTAGCAGGGGGTCAAGGTCACTCTTATATAACGGGGTTACCCCGCTAAAATCGGTGCCAATTATTATGACAAGCCCCATGGCCATAAAGAACAGGTCGAGGATATACCACGATTGCCCCGCACCGAGGGAAACATATACTAGAAGCCCTGCTGCTATTAGCCCCTCCAGGAAAAGCAATTTATGCCACCCTACTCTACCCGGAATGAGAGGATAGAAGCCGTACATCAGGAAGAAAAGTCCCCAGCTCAACACCACAAACTCGACAAGCCAGGACGTGCCGAAGATAGCCAGGATTACCAGGATGAGGAGAAACATGGAGAAGAAGACTCCTATGCCTGCGTCCAGTCGGTCGATAAGGGGCCACTTGACGCGGCGCATGTCATCGGTCTTCTTGAAGCTATTGGTCACGTATCCAGGTATGTCCCTGGCATACACCGGGCCAAACTTGCAGCGCCAGCCCGTCTCCTTCCTCACCAGACGAGTATCGATACCTGGGGCAGCGAGCTGAGGCAGTATCAGTGTTCGGTTGGTTACCCTCTCGCCGATTCTCGACGTTCTAACCACCGAGATCACCGAATGGGCAGTGAATTTGCCGCCCTTGGCGGCACACCAGACATTTATGCCGCCTGTTGGGGCTACCAACAAATAACAGTCCAAGTACCTCAGGTGCCTTGTAAGCCTTTTCACAGTGAGGTCGAAATTGGCGGTGACGAAAACGGGGCTCCTCTCATCGGGATTACCTAAAACCCTCAGTCCTGGCTCCACGGAAAGGGGGAATAAGCGGAACAGGGTTGCTATGGCTGTTCTGATGGCCTGCTTAGCTCCCATATCGGCTAACTCTTCCTAGCCACATAGAGCCCAAAGGAATCAAGAAAGCTTCTTTTTTGGTAAATGATTTCGAATCCACTGTCGGTCAGAGCATCCTCGATGCCCTTCAATGCTTTGGTTGACGCCTGTATCAGGATATAGGTTATTACCACTAGTGGGACGCGAACCAATAAATGCAAAATGCGCTTCCACGGCGAATTTGACCTAACTTCATCGGCGATGATGAGGAGCCCGCCGGGTCTCAGGATTCTATTTGCTTCCCGCAGTACGTACTTCTGTTCATCAGGATAGAACTCACTGAATACCAGAGTGCTCACGATCTTATCGAAGGTTCCATCACTAAAGTTGTTATCCATTTCAGTGGCAGCCATTTCTCGAAATTGAATTTTGTCGGTCAAATTTCGCTCACCCGCTTTTCTTATCGCAATAGCCAGCATCCGATACGAAGTGTCAAATCCGACTACCGATGCGCCTTTCTCGGCACAGAGTATTGCCATCGTCCCGGTACCACAACCTATTTCAAGGACTTCGTCGCCGGCTGTTATATAGCTTTCAACGATATCCCGCTGAACCCTGTTACTGTGCCCTAACGATAGCAGATTGATACCGGTGTCGTAGCGCTGCGGTGACGACTCAAGGACTTTCATAAATGCATAGCTTACCATTATTGTCTCCGAGCCCATTATAGCAACTTCCCTGAGGCAAGGTAACATCTATGTACTCATCCAATACATTAGCGATACCTCACCGTTCGCCTCCTCTGGTTGTCATCTAGAGTGAAGCTAATCGATCTCACCTTTTCCCACTCACCCGCCCCGAGATGTATTTCTGCCCCGATATAACCGGAGGTCTCTACCTTATAGCTCCTTCTTACTTAATAAAACCTATGGTGTAGTATGTTCACAACAGACCAAACGGCCGCTTGTGAAGTCAGTAGATTGATCTCAAAAGGCCCGGTATGCTACAGTTGTTATCATCAGGAATTCTAGCGTTATTCACGATGGCGCAACCCTGGACTATTAGGGCATAGTGTGGACACCGCAAAATGCGGAGAGAAATGGAGGATGTAAAGTGAACTTGTTTGATGCTGATAATTTAGAGGGAGCAGCGGCGCTACTGGAACTCAACTGGCAATTTCGGGCATCCCGAGTTTTGATGGCAGCTCATCAGCTTGGCATCTTTGAAGCACTTCGGGAACCCAAAAAGCCCATGGAGGTGGCAGAACAGTGCGGAACGGACGTGGCTATGACCGAGAAGTTGCTCATCGCTTGCTGCGCCCTTGGTGTTGCGGGGCGGGATAACGATCATTTCGTGCTGACGCAGTTGGCAGTGGATACACTGTTGCCCGAAAGCCTGCGCTATCTCGGCGGTGTTCTCGATCACAACGAAACACTGTGGTGGGCCAGTACGGGGCTTCCCGATATAATACGCACGGGGGATCGCGGAGCAGCACCAAAGCCACCTGAAGCTTTCATATCCCGCTGGCACGAGCACTGGATCTGGGCCATGCACGGCTATGCTGCCAATGGTGTAGGACAGTGGGTAGCGAGACAATTAGACTTAAGTGACCGAAGTTTATTGCTGGATGTCGGTGGTGGTCCGGGTACGTATAGCATCGCCCTGTGCCAACGCTTCCCCAAGCTAAGGGCTGTCGTATGGGATTTGTCACAAACCATTGCCATTGCCCAGCAGGTGATTGAGCGGTTCCATATGGAAGACCGTATCGCCGTGAAGGAAGGTGACTGGAATCGTGACGAGTTCGGCACTGGATATGATTGTCTACTAATGTCCAACACCATGCATGGACCAGGCTTTCAAGCAGAGGAAAGGCTGAATCAGGGAATGCGTGCGCTGGTAAAAGGCGGAATGCTCATCGTAAATGACTTCTTGTTAGACAATGATAAAAGCGGGCCTTTACCTGCGGCGCTCTTCAACTTGATGATCGGTGCCTATACTGTGCATGAGCTGATTGCTGTCATTCGCTCGGTCGGCTTTGTGGACGTGTCTCTTATTGCCTCCAACGCCCAGAGAGGGAGCGGTATTGTCACAGCAATCCGTCCGTAAATCCGTCAGTCTCCGCCAGGGTTGCATACTTTGGGCTTCGGTTCAACGGGAGACTGCGATTCAATCTGCCCCATGCGCGCGGGAACAGGTTGTAAAGGATGTTGGTTGGCCAGATGCGGGCTGGGAGCATTCGTCTATGGGTTAATAACGCGCATACCCATCCCGGTTATGGCCATGCCAGTCGGCGGCGCATTAAAAGTAGAAAAAAATCACCGGTCAAACCGCTAAGCGCTCATTATCCTCAGGGGCAAGGCAAACAGGGACAGGCTAGCAGACATTTGACAGACCGCTAGATTTTGTATGCTGCACATAGAAGACTCCAGGTGCTATAATAGCACTAAGAAGCCCATCAGGCGTATCTGGGCAAGAGGCTAAACATGAGCGATATTTACGATGAAGCACAGGCACTGGTCCAGTGCAAGTCATGCCCCTGGTATAAGAACTGCGTGCTACCGATACGGGTGACGGAAGAGGACCTGAGAAGGCAAATGGAGTCCTCAATGCCCGGTGCGTCAATGCCGGGAACGCCGTACGGCATATCTCAGCTCCTGTCGAGTATGGCAATGGCGGCTCAAAACTCCCTTCTCGAGGGCTGCCCTGTATTCATCGATAGACTCCGCTCAAACCCAAAGATTGCCGATCGTGTAAAGAAGATTATGCAGGAGTGGTCACAGGAGAGCGAGCAGCAAGAATAGGGCCGAACAGGGAGGCTTCTAGTAGAGGATATTTATCTGTTGAAGCGTAGAACTTATGAAAGGTTACCGCACTCCATCCTGGTTTCGAATGAAGGGATTCCGCGACCAGGCACAGGACAAGGTTCACGCCAAGAAGAGCAGCAGACGCAAGTCGAAGAGAACGAAGACCAAATAGCCCAGCCCGGATTGTCGCATGTCCATTTAGCAATTGAGCCAAATCACAAGAGGAGGGCAATATGACCACGGCGAGTCAGATCTATCGAGATTTGCAAAAGCATCTAGACGAGTTGCCCATCGGTTACCCGCCGACGAAATCGGGTGTTGAAATCCGCATATTGAAACACCTCTTCACTCCAGAAGAGGCAGAAATAGCAACACAACTTCCTATGATACCG
The DNA here is from genome assembly GCA_035528575.1 of Dehalococcoidia bacterium. Lineage (NCBI taxonomy): Bacteria > Bacillati > Chloroflexota > Dehalococcoidia > Dehalococcoidia bacterium. Next base: position 45,042 of record DATKYK010000041.1, read on the forward strand.
GAACCCCTAAATGACATTTACCAAAAAATGGCAAAAATCGGAATTTCTATCCAAGAACTGGAACAGATACTGGACCGCATGGTCCATAAGGGGACCATTCTAACTAGAAAAAAGGATGATAAGAAATACTATGGAAATGCGATGCTCGCTGTAGGAATATTCGAACTACAGGTGGAGCGACTCACCAAGGGTTTCACCGAAGACATGCTGCAGTATCTCGATGAAGCATTTGGCCAGGAAGTGTACCGTACCAAGATTCCCCAGTTGCGCACCATCCCCATCGAGAAAAGCATTCCCCGAGAGTATCACGTCAGCAGCTATGACAACGTAAGACAAATTGTCGATAGCATCGATGGTCAAATTGCAGTAGCTAACTGCGTTTGCCGCCAGGCCAAGGATCTCATTGGTGAAAGCTGCCGTCATACCGACCTTCGTGAGACATGTTTAATATTTGGTCGTGCAGCCGAGCACCACCTCAACCTGGGCCTTGCACGCTCTATCACCAAAGATGAAGCCTTCGATATTTTGAACAAAGCAGAAGAAGCGGGGTTAGTCCTGCAGCCGGAGAACTCACAGCGTCCGCATTATATTTGCTGCTGCTGCGGTGATTGCTGTGCAATCCTGACCACGGTTAAAAAACTCCCCTGCCCGGCAGAGTTCTATGCAACCAACTACTATTCTGTCGTGGACCCCGACCTGTGCAACGGTTGTGAGACCTGTTTGGATATATGCCAGTTAGATGCCCTGGAAATGGTAAATGACGTTGCTACAGTCAACCGTGACCGTTGCATCGGCTGTGGGAACTGTGTGGCAACTTGCACATCGAATGCTCTCCAGTTACACAAGAAAGAGCAGGAATCGTTGCCTCCAGTAAATACCAAAACCCTGTACATGAATATCATGTCCAGAAAATGAATCACCCCTCAGCAAGCCGACGGCCATCTGTGACGAGAATTCTCGCACCTTCATCGTTCGAATTCGCTTTGCAGCGCCTAAAGACGCTTCTTGCCACCCTGCGATTCATCCCGCCAGCAAGCTAAGGGGTATTCTCACTAATTTTTATAAGTAACTAACTTTATGAGACCGGGATGGGCAAGGTGCCACGGGTAAAAAGAACTGATTTGTTGGATGGGATATTCTCCGGGGGTGGCTCACTGGGAATGGCCTATGTCGGTGCTCTCAGAGCAGTTCGAGAGCATGGTTTCTGGTTCGCACGCGTTGCGGGCACGTCGGCGGGTTCCATGGTGGCAGCCCTGATAGCAGCAGGCTACGATGCTGCCGAGCTGGAATGGATTTTCGCTCCGTTAGAATCAACCACTCATAGACCCGACTCACTGCCGTCCTCGATAACAGAACCCATCGATCTTTCCACATTCCTCGACTACCCTGAATCCTCGAGCGATATAGATTCTACTATCATGAGAAAGACGTATCTCTGGAGAGCCATCAAGCTGAATGCGGTGGACGAGCTTCTCAATAGGAAACTAACCCGACTTCCAGCACGTAACCAGTTGGTAGATGACATCACGGGTAGAATCGTCGCACTATCATTCGGGAGATTGAACCTGTTTCGGAACCGCATCTATAACATTATAAACACCGCGTTGCACTTTTACCCGGAGGACACGCCCGCAATCCGGAGTTTCATGCCCATTACCCTGGAGCAGCTTCGCGAAGATATAGCCGATGTTGCCTGGAGGGCATTTACCGATACGGTTAAAGATTATCGACTCTTTGTGAACTGGACCTTCGAAGGCGGGTTTTTCGAAGGCCAAGCTATGTACAAGAAGATGAAAGAACTACTGGAGGCCAAAGTTTGGGAGTCCAGAGGTCTATCGGTACGCCCGGTCCGGTTCAAGGATCTACCTCTGGAGCTGGGTGTCATTTCAGCGAACACGTCCCACCCGGACAAGGCGAAGCGGATGCAGGTCCGCACAAGGCTCAGTGCTGGCAATATGGAAGTGGCGCGGGCATTACGCGATTCTATGAGTGTTCCCCTGTTCTTTAAGCCTAGGAAGTACACTAGAGGAGGCAATACATTTGAGATAATGGACGGAGGATTAATCTGCAATTTCCCCTTCTGGCTCTTCACCGGAGGACATGAGGGATACCTTGTGCCCAGCGCAGACGACAATGCGAGGACCAAAGTAGGTTTTATTCTGGATAAAGAGATTGATGCCCCCTCTCATTGGGGCTGTCCTGAACCAAAGTGGCATATGCCCGGCTCCAAAGAGGGACGTTCACCGAATAACACCGAAGCCCTTGCCGAAAACCCGGAGTTCGCTTTCCTCTCGTGGGGAGGTCTATTCTCGGGGAGTCCATTCGGCGAGTTCATCGGTATAGAACGTGCGTTGAGGCTGGTTGATGTATCCCTGGCCGCAGGACTGACCTTTACCGAACCCTGGCGCTCGGGTATCAAGGAAACCTATCCTTACTACGAAGTATACATTCCGTTAAAAGGCTATAACGGGCTGGATTTCTCCGTGAACAAAGACATTAAGACCTGGAGGGGAATGGTTGACCGCGGTTACGAGGCAACGGTAGCCAAACTAATAAATGCTGGCCTCATCCGAGGTTCAGCCAGGAAGAAGAACCCTTACCGCCCTTAAAGCTAAACCGAAAGAGGGTCAAGGTCACAGGCCGAAGTATAGTAATCACCTGGGTAGACGTTACTGAGCCCTATCGGTTCAAGGGGCTAGTAGCAGAGGCACGTGCAGGGGTTTAATTGCAACTAAGAAAACAAGCGCTCCTCAGGCATTTCTTGTTGGAGCGGCTAACTATGAAACCAGCCTTTCAACCTCCCCGGAGACCGTCTCTTCAGCCACCACACCAGGGCAACGGAAAACAGCGCCAGACCGCCGAAAGTGGCCATCTTCTGTACCAGTGTGGTATTAACCGCCACCCTGCTGAGAGCAACAGCGGGCCACAACATACCTCTCACTACCGGTTTCGAACCGGGATGGTTATCGATGAACCGAGCTACCGGCGGGCTGAGCCTGTAGTAGGCGGATACCAGACCTCTGCCGACGGGGGTGGTCATCAGGTAACTATCGCGGAACTGGCGTAGGATATCAACATTGCTGTCCATATAAGAACCGTAGGCAGCGGTAGCAATGAAGCACCAGCCATCATCGTCTGGAGGTTCAATAACCTCAACCGAAGAGCAATGCCTTATGGCTACATATATCGTACTTTTGCCGGTGCAGTTACCTCTAACTACTGCATAATCTCCTTCCTCTATCGGTATCAGGTTATCTACGTCATCCTCATCAAAGTAACACCAAACATCGGTAAAAACATCGCTTAATAATCCACAATCCAGTGTAAGGTAGGGCTCCTCACTAAGCACACCTCTACCTATTACACCTATCTTCCCGGATACATCAAGAATATTCCCTTTATATTCGGCATCTGCTTGAAAACTATTTTTGTCATAATCGTCGCACAGTTGATCCGCGGTTACGCATATCACCCCCGGTTCACACGTTGGAGTTGGCGTAGGCTCAGCTGCTGGCTCTTCGCCTGCTGTAAAAAAGATCCAGCTGGCAACGCCGGCCGCTATCAGAACCACAACAATAATCAATATCAACAATACCCTTCTCATAATTCAGCTCTTTTCATGGCACGTTCCCATTCAAGCCCTAAGTAACTAATGCCCTCTTTAAAATAATGAAGCCCCCCTCCACCGCGAAAGGCCCCTAATAACTGGCTCATTCTTCGACAACCCAGACGTCCCGGTTAATCCTCTCCACCTGAGGCCCGTGGCTCGGCGCCCCCGCTGTTCAGCGAGTCTGCCCTCCTCGGAACCATATATTCGGCTGCTGACTTCTACTCCTTCTTAAGATGGCGTTCTTTGCGTTCAGTACTACCGATACTGTGTTACCTGTATGTCAACATCTTGTAATTCAAGTTTCAGCTCGTGATGAGGCAATCCTCATCGCTCGTCGAGCTCATAATATCCCCGTGGTATCTGTAAGTCAAGTAAGCTAATTAACCAGTGATACTGAACATTTCGTTACAGTATTTACCATTGTATTGTTTTGACTTCAAGTGCCAGGGAAATCAACGGGGCTCCTTTTGTCCTATGTATGTTGCGTCGATGAAAGTCTTTGTAAAATTAGGGGCATTTGTAAGTTCGAGATACTGGACTCGATCAGCTATCCTTTGCGCCTCGGCCCGCTGATGCCGTGAGATCAGTGCCAGCTTTGCTCCCATGCCAGCGGCATTTCCTACCTGCCGAAAGCGGCTCCGCGGTAACGGCGGCAACATCCCGATCGCCGTTGCGCTATCCACATCGATGTAGCTACCGAAAGCCCCGGCAATCACTACCTGTTCAATCTCCGCTGCGGTGTGTCCCGTCGCCTCCAATAGCACCTGAATACCGGTATTTATAGCTCCCTTGGCTAGTTGCAGCTCGCGTACATCATGCTGTGTGATAGTTATCGCCGGCCGCCCCTCTTGCCCGGCCTGCCCTCCCCATTCCGCCATCTCACCCTCGCTTACCAGCACGAACTCGCGCTGCCCCTTTACCCCACGCACCCGCGGGTGATCGCCCATCCTCCCACCGTGATCCAGCACACCGGCCAGGTGAAGCTGTGCTATAGCATCGAGGATTCCCGAGCCGCAAATACCTGCTGGCGGCGCGCCACCGATGGTCTGATATTCGACCGTGTCGTCTACCAGCCGCAGCCGCTCTATTGCCCCGGGTGCCGCCCTCATGCCGTCCTTGATATGCGCCCCTTCGAAAGCGGGGCCCGAGGCGCAGGAGACACTGGCTATCTCGCCACCGCTTATTATCGCCACCTCGGTGTTGGTACCTATGTCCAGCGCCAGCGTGACCCCACCAGCCTGCCACACACCCGTAGCCAGCAACATGGCAACATGGTCGGCACCCACAAAGCCAGCAATGTTGGGCAACAGGTGCACGTATGCTCCGGGACTAGCACGTATTCCAAGCTCACGAGCCTTAATGTCCAGGGCATCGCATACCGCCGGCAGGAAAGGTGAGAGTGCCAGTTGCGCCACCGGCAGGCGCAGCAGCAGGTGGTGCATGGCGGTGTTGCCCACCACCACCATTTCGAGTATTTCCTCCGGTTCGGCCTCGACCTCGGCACAGAGGTCAACCATCATCTGGTTGATCGCCTTTACAACCGCCCTCTGCAGCTTCGCCCCTGTGGATGGAGACTCCCTGACACGGGCGATTCGGCTGATGACATCCTCGCCGGAGGAAATCTGAGGGTTCATAATGCCATGCGCAGCAAGCGTCTTTCCGCTATCTAGATCGATCAGGTAACCCGCTATCTTGGTGGTGCCGATATCTACCGCCAGCCCCAATTGGCGGCCGTGCCAGGAACTTACGGCGATAACCTCGTCACCCCGCACCGAAGCCTGAGCCTGCCACTTCCCTGACCTCAGCTGGGGCGACAGGGTGCGAAGCGCCTCGAGATCGATGGTACCACAGCGAACCTGATGCTGCCGGTAGAGCGTCTCCAGAAGCCGCCTGGCATCGGCGCGCAGGTCATCCATTGAGGGTGGTGTTAACTCCAGGCGGTAGGCGCGAACCGGCGGCTCCGGGCTAACCGCAACCTCCCAGCCTTCCACCTGGGTGCGCTGGGGTGCTGTGAGGGACTCCGTCGGCACTCCCAGCTTGCAATCGCCAAGCGGGTAGGTCTGGCAGGCAAGGCGATAGCCGCTTTCAAGTTCCTGAGAAGAGAGGTAGCTTTTCTCATTCTCGGTTGGTGGCGATACACTCCCACTAATCACTTGCACTTTGCAGCGGTGGCAGGTACCCTTGCCCCCGCAGAGGCTGACCAGGTCCACCCCCAGTCTCTGCGCCGCCTCCAGCAGCGATCGGCCGGCGGGGCATTCGCCGCGCCGGCCTACGGGCTCAAAATCAATCCTATACAATTTCAACTTCTAGAAAGCTCGTAGGTCTTGCCCGTCTGGATCATCGCCCTAAGATTCTCCGCTTTAATAGCGGCGGGAAGCTCGCATCCAGAGGACAGGAAGAACCCACCGTCTCCGCCAACCTCATCGATTAGCTTTTTACAGTAAGCCTCCACCTCTTCCGGCTTCCCCAGGGACAGCAGCGTGGGGTGCACGTCTCCGGAGAGGCAGGCGTGGTTGCGGAGCACCTCTTTAGCGGCAAAGATGTCGGTGGTGCCATCGAGCGCCAGCACCACCGAGCCCCGGGGCAACTGCTTGAAGTAGGGGATATTCCTGTCCCAGCTCGTATCCAGGTGGAACCAGGTGACGATCCCCTCGGACCACAGGGCGTCCACGATCTCCTGAGTATAGGGCCACCAGAAACGCTCGAAGATCCTCGGCGGGTAGAAGTAGCCCCCGGCGCGCTCCTCGACGACGAGCGTGATCTTGCTATTGAACATCTTACAGCCGTTGATCGTGGCCTCGATGAACTCGCGGGTCATTGTCTTCAAAGCCTTCTCAATAATTTCGGGGTTGTAGTACAGGTCCTCGGTGAATTTTATCATGGAGCGGCCGAGCGAGAGCCTGAAGAAGGGGTGGCAGGTGAAAGGGGAGGGGGGATACATGGTAACAACCCCCCGTTTCGCCCATTCATCCATGCCCTTGAAGAAGCTGGGAATTATCTCATTCAGTGTCTGGTTCAGCTCCGCTGGCGTGATGTCCAAGACGCGGAATACGAGGTCCTCGGTCATGAACTTCACCCAGCCTATCTCCGCGATGGTGTCGTAGTCCTCCGGCTTCAGCACCTCCTCCTCACATGCCTGGTAAGCGTAGTCATCGGGCAATTCCATGCCGGGATAGGCCAGCCTGAGCCCGAGGGCCAGCGTCATTACCGTTTTTATCATCATTATCGACTTCCCGGTAAGGCTGCCCAGGTCCAGGTCCCACCCCCCAACATCATCAAACACCTTGTATATGGCATCGAGCGCTTTCTCCTCATCCGAGTAGAACTCCGCTGCGGCCATACCGGAGATCCGGGCGAATGGTGCTGCGGTTGCCAGGATAGCGATCGGGACGCGGTCCGGCTTCTCCAGTCGGATTGCCGCCTGCACTCTTTCCTGGGAGGTCATCGTTTCGCTGGCCATCTCTATCCCCCTCTCATCACATCGATGCAGTAGGCCACGCCCTCTGTCGCATCTGTGGTCTGGAAGTCAGCCCCCACGTGGTCTTTGACCACGGAGGTGGTTACGCCTCCCCCGATCATGAGCTTGAACTGCTCCCTGAGGCCGGCTTCGTGCAACATTTCGGCCGCCTGCTTCATGCTATCGAAGGAAGTGGTGATCAGCGCCGAGAAGCCGACGAAATCGGGGGCGGTTTCCCTGACCTTCTCCACTACGAGGCCCGGGGCCACATCCACCCCCAGGTCATGCACCTCGAAGCCCTGGGCCTTGAGCATGATGGCAAGGATGTTCTTACCCAGGTCATGGATGTCTCCTTTCATTGTAGCCAGCACCACGCTGCCCAGGGGCTTGGAGGGGCGCACCCCGGCCAGGTAAGGCTCGAGGATGGCCATCGCCCCCTTAAAAATCTCGCCGGACAGCATCAGCTCGGCCAGGAAGTACTCGCCCTTCTGGAAACGCTCGCCCACGATGGCCATGCCCCGTCGGCACTCCTCGAGGATCTGGACCGGGCTCTCGCCTCTCTCCGCCCTGCTTTTTACCTCCTCCGCGACCCTGTCCCTCTCCAACTCTACGAGCGCCATGCTCAGTTCTTCTGACATCCCATACCCCCTTCCGCGAGGATTATATGCTACCAGCAGCCCGATGGTCAATGCAGCATACCCATCCATCGTACTGGTTATATACCTGTAACCGCGGCCCCGGTTTATACCCGCGCATGGGCCTGGGGGTATGAAGCAATCACAGAGGCGGTGTATGGGCAGGCATTTAAACTATCATTGCTAGGAGCGGGGAGAGGTGGCAATCTCCTAAATAGCATGATTTAGATTATGTAACGCGGGGATTACCACGCTGCGCTGGCAATGACAGGGGAGGTCTGCTACGGCTCTTAATAAAGTTATGCCACGCTACCAACTGACGAAATTGGGAACAGGAAGCCCAACACAACCATTAACCATTAAACATTAACCATCTCGTACTGCATTGTGCCGACCCCCAGCTTCTCCGCTGTTTCGAGTTGCACCAGGCTATGCGTCCGGTGCATCTTCCCCAGCAGGTCGGGGGGCACTTCCGATGTAGAACCAGGGATAACGGGAGCCCGGTCAATAAGGTCGAGAGATGCCTTGTCGGCGGCTACCGGGTCAAGAGAAAACACGATACCTACATCCGGTATAACCGGCTCCCCTGATGGTGCGGCGCAGTCACAATAGGGGACAACATCCTGGATAAAGTTCAGAAAACCGATCCTCCCCCTGCATGCCGATAACACAGCACCGGCTACGTGAGCCAAGTAGACCTGGAGCTTCTCCTTAGACCCGGCAGGCCATACCCAACACCCTAAAGGACACGTGAACCAGCATGTACCACAGGAGATACACTTTTCCACCTCTCTCTCGGGCCTATCATTCACCATCCCTATTGCATCGGTGGGACACGCGTCGGCACACTTACCACAGCCATCGCAGCCGCTTTCATCGAACTCCGGCATGTTTACCAGGTGCTCGGCCCTCTTAGTCTCTGTGGACACACAGCCCATCCCCAGATTCTTCAACGCACCGCCGAAGCCGGTAAGCTCATGACCCTTTACGTGAGAGAGAACCAGTATACAACCCGACTCCAGCAGCAAGGAGGGAACCTTAGCCTGCCCGAGCTGACAGCCGCGGATTCGATTCCCGATAGGTAATGCCTCCTGCCTGTCATCGTCATCGGTTATCACAACCGGGGCACCCACGGTAGCCTCGGCAAACCCGTTCTTAGCCGCCGTATCCAGGTATTTTTGCCTGGTATCCCTCTTTCCGGGGTAAGAAGCCACGGTATCGAAAAGAAAGGGTCTGCCGCCCCTTTTCAGCACGATATCCACTGACTTCCGCACCAGAACGGGCCTTATATACCTTATGTTACCCAGCTCCCCCATATGTAGCTTGATTGCCACAGACCCGCCACCGGGTATCATCTCTTCGAATCCCGACCTTCGGAGAAGGGCTTGGATCCCACTTAAGGGGTTTAGGCCTTTAGAATAGTCAAAAAACAAAACCTGTGCCATAAGTTCACCCCTTTTTAAGTGTTTAGCATTCTGACAGCCCAAATGCTGCGATGCTATTATAGCAACACCGGCAGTGCGTTGTCTCCCAGAGTAAGGAATAAATCAAATTATTCCCCCTAAAAAACCGAAATGACTAAGCTTTACTAGTAATTCGTAACTGGCGCCTTTCTAGCTTCTTGCCTCAATTTTATCCAAATCATTTATCGCATGCTATCCAGGACCATAGCAAGGTTTAGTCACTTGGGACGGTCATTGTAATTTACCACTTGAATAGGTAATATATAGTACGCGTGAATAAAAAGATATAGCGATGTTATCTCATAACAATGATGAATCTTAGAAGGAGCCGACACAGAAAATGGTACTGGCGCTTGATGGCATAAAGATAATAAACATGTGCTGGATCGGCCCTGGTGCTTTCTGCACCGAGATGCTTAGTGACCTCGGCGCCGATGTAATCAGAGTATCTGATGTCGATCAAGAGAAACATAGCGCGCTACCTATGATGGTATTCGAGGCCTATCCCGGTCTGCGTAACTGTCGTACATTCGGCGTCAACCTAAAAACAGAAGCGGGTACAGAGGTCTTTAAAGACCTTGCGAAGAGCGCTGATATCATGATGGAAGGGTTCCGCCCCGGGGTGAGTAAGCGCTTGGGTATCGACTACGATACCATTAAAGACATTAACCCCCGAATAGTATATACGTCCCTATCTGGTTATGGGCAGGATGGGCCTTACCGTGACATAGTCGGGCATGAACTAAACTACATAGCGATCAGCGGTCTTTTGGACTTGACCGGACCGAAGGGTGGGATGCCTGCTATAACGGGCGCAGTTGTCGCTGATTGGTCCGGAGGATTGTCCGCCGGAGTCGGCATTCTAGCAGCGTTGATCGCGCGTGATCGTACGGGAAAAGGCCAGTTCCTGGATGTTTCCATTACAGACGCCATAACGGAAGTGACATCCATGCAGACAAACCCGTATCTATACAAACGTGGAATAGTCCCCAAGAGAGGCGAAACTATCTGGAACGGGATGTACCCCTGGTATAACGTCTATGAAACAAAGGATGGGAAGTACATCACCATTGCTACACTTGAGCCAAAGTTTTTCGCTAACCTGTGCAAGCTTCTGGAAGGTGAAGAGTTCATCCCGTATCAGTTCGATGAGGGCGAGAAGCGGAACGGGATGTATAAATTCTTTGAAGAGAAATTCAAGACTAAAACGCGGGATGAGTGGGTAGAGCTGTTGATGTATGCAGATACATGTTTTGCACCGGTCTTGGGTATCGATGAGGTGGAATTCGATCCCCAGTTGATCGCGCGGCGGATGATCCAGGAGTCTGATCATCCCACAGCGGGCCGTCTCAAGCAGATCGGCTCGATGCATAAGCTCTCTGATTCCCCAGTGGATGTGAGGAACTGGGTCACCAGTTTTGGACAGCATACTAACGAAATTCTACGTGAGATAGGCTATACTGATAACCGTATAAGTGAACTTCGAGAAATGGGAGCAGTTGGTTGATGGAACTCGCCATCGAAAGAAAAAGACTTGCTCGACAGGGCCGGACTCGCTCTTCTGTAATTCTTCTACCACTTGATAAATAGCTGGGTGAAATTCTCCGATACTCTTGCCAGTACCAGCAGTGTCTACTATTGGGGCACCAAAACAAATAAGACGGCTATAAAATCGGCGCGACTCAATTAAGCAATAGAGATCTTCAAAGATTACGGGGCCGATAGGTGGGTGAAAAAAGCGTAGAAATCATTCAAGGCTTTTTAAAACGGAAATATACTCAATTGAACCATATCCTGGAAAAGGGACATAATTTTACCATAGTTTGAGGGGGGACAGGTTCTCTGCAATAATTGAAAGTGCCTTTGGCCCCCTTCTCTGAACCTTCCCTTCCACCACGAGCCAGCCCTCCCTGAATATAACCTGCCCGCACTTTTCCTGGACATCACCGAATACCGTTACATCGGCTACACCGGTACCATCCTCCATTATGACATAGAGCACCCTGTTTCCATTCCTGGTCGGTGGGGTCTGGTAACGAATGACAGAGCCGGCAATCTTAACCGCACTACCCTTCGCCACAGATGGCAGGTCTTTTATCCTGGTGAACCCGTTGTCGAAGGGGTAGAAATCCAGGGGGTGTGCCGATAGATCCAGCGATAGTAGCTCTCTCTCCGCCAGCATCCTCGTCTTCCTATCGATGTTAAGGTTAGCCTCTATTGAGCCTGTCTCTGCATCTTCCATCAGGGGTCTCGCCCCCTTTCCCACCCTCCGGCCTAGACCCACCAGGCCGGGCAATTCGGAAAGCATCTCCTCTCTACTTCCCAACGAATCAAAGGCCCCAACCCTTATCAGGTTCTCCAGGATAGGTTGCCCTACCCTGGTTCTAAGCACGAAATCCCTTAGTGAGGTAAACCTCCCTTCCGCCCTCTGCGCAAGGATAGACTGCAGGGCCCGGTTCGACATTCCCTTGAGCTGGGCGAGACCAACACGTATAGCCCCACCCCCCCCGGTATATCGGTCAGAGGACCTATTAATATCAGGAGGCATTATTTCCACCCCACACCTCCTTGCCTCAGCTACCAGGACATGTGGCGGATAATAACCCATAGGCTGATTCGACAGCACCGCAGCGAAGAACTCTGCGGGGTAATGACACTTCAGCCAGAGCGTCTGATAGGCGAGGATGGCATAAGTAGCGGCGTGAGCCTTACAGAAGCCGTAAGCGGCGAAGGCAGCCAGTTGCTCAAACACCCTCTCAGCAATCCTTTTATCCACCCTGTTTCTGGCGGCGCTGGAGATGAACGAGCCCCGCATCTTCTCCATCTCCTCTGGAGTTCGATCATGCGTCATGGCTCTCCTGAAGCCATCCGCCTCCGCATAGCTCATTCCAGCTAGGTCATGGGCAACCTGAAGCACCTGTTCCTGGTAGAGTATCACCCCCAACGTTTCGCCAAGGGCAGCCTTCAGTCTGGGGTGAAGGTAGGTTACCGGTTCCCTGCCGTGTCTCCGGGGCAGGTAGCGCTTGTCCATGTTTGACTTGAGAGGCCCCGGCCTGACCAGGGCAATTGAGACAACGATGTCTTCAAATCGATTAGGCAGCAGCCTCCCTGCCATTTCCCTCTGCGCCGGAGATTCAAGCTGAAAGGTGCCTATGGTCTTACCGTCACGGAGCATGGCAAAGGCCTCAGGGTCATCCTGTGGTATCTGGTCTATATCGACATCAATACCTCGATTCCTTTTAACCCCGGTCAGCGCGTCCTCGATAACGGTAAGGGTGGGGAGCGCCAGCAGGTCCATCTTGACGATGCCAAGCCTCTCGATATCGTCCTTGTCATACTGGCTGATGACATCCCCACCGCTCGACCACTCCAGAGGTACCAAATCGGAAAGCCTGCCGTCTCCGATCAGCAGTCCCCCTAAATGGACGGATAGATGTCTGGGGAAACCATCTATGGCAGCACACAACTTGAAGAAACCGGCAAGCTCAGGCCTCTTATATACGGCGCTGTTCTTCAACTCGGGCAGGCTGTCCGCACACTCCATAAGCCTGGAGGCAGACAGGTAATGGATGCCCCTACAGGCCTCTTCAATGACCCCCTCCGGTATCTCAAGCGCCTTGCCCACATCACGAATGGCACCCCGGGCCATGTATGTATTTATCGTCCCCACGCTGGCCACGTTCTCAGCACCATACCTCTCATAGATATAGTCCCTCACCTCGTCCCGTCGTCCCCGGTCAATGTCCAGGTCGATATCGGGCGGTTCACGCCTTAAAGGGTGCATAAAACGTTCAAAGAGGAGGCCATATTCCATGGGATTAACCACGCTTATATCCAGTACATAGACCACCAGGCTATCTACCGCGCTGCCCCTGGCCTGACACCTGATACTCCTCTCCCTGGCCCACTTAACTATGTCCCAGACTACGAGAAAGTAGCCGCAAAAGCCGAGCCTGCGGATGGTATCAAGCTCGAGCTCAAGACGCTTTACGATTTCGGGGGTAAGCGAGCCGTATTTCCTCCGTGCTCCGTCAAGGGCCAACCTGGATAGGTAGCTATAGTCGGTCTCACCCCGGGGAACAGCGAACTCGGGGAAGCGGGGTTTACCCAGCTCCAGCTCCAGCTCCAGGTTACACCGGGAAGCAATCTCTTCCGTTGCAGCCAGTGCCCGGGGGAAACCCCTAAAGAGGCTCGCCATCTCCTGGGGGGATTTGAGGTACTGCTCTACAGTTCGGTAGCACCCAAGCTCGGAGACGGGGACATTCCGGCCTATGGCACTGAGCAGCTCTTTTACCGCGTACTCTTCCATTTCGACATAGTGGACATTGTTGGTGGCAACTACAGGCAGGTTCTCCTCTACGGCAAAGGTGGCAAGCCGGTAGCTGGCCACCATCCCCTCCCTTGAGGGGTACCGTATAAGCTCCACGAAGAAGTCCTCTCCGAAGACCTCCCTGTAGAAGCAGGCTGCCTCTATTGCCCTGCCCACATTTCGCCTCTCCAGCCATGTAGGAAGCTCACCCCTGCTGCACCCGGAAAGTGCGATCAGGCCAGCACTTAACCTCTGCAACATCTCTCTGGTAGCCTGTGGCTGCCTTCCTCGATTCGACAGGTGAGCCTCGGTCAGCAAGCGACACAGATTTGAGTAACCCTGTCTGTTTTTACAGAGGAGCGTCAGGTGATATCCCCCCTCCAGATCGACCTCAGCCCCTATGATCGGTTTTACCCCGAGGGCTCTTGCCCTCTCATAGAACCTGATGGCTCCGCTCAGCCGGTTATGGTCGGTAAGGGCTAAGGCGGGCATGCCCAGAGCACCCGCCTTTTCCAAAATCCGCTCCAGCGGTGAGGCCCCGTCAAGAAAGCTATACTGGGAGTGAACGTGGAGATGAACGAAACTCATGTTAACAGCCTAATCGAAGGCTTTATAGAGAAACCACGCTTCCCCGAGCCGGCAAAGCTCGTAGGTGCCGATACTGGTGTTCTGAGCATTAACGCGAACGAAGAAACGTACTGCCTTCCCCATCCACCATTCGGAGGGTTCCCGCCACCAGCCAATAACCTCAACCACCCGGTAGAGGCGCTTCCTCCAGATAAAGGCCGCCGGTATTGAATCTTTATCCAGGTGAACCCTGATCGGCTCACCAATGAGCTTTGACATGGTAAAGGCTCCAAATGGTGGTAACCATGATTATAACAGAACATGCGTTCTATTGTCAAGGGTGTTTTGTCTCTTTATTTTCGTGGCAATGACGATGGAATTCATTTGGGCTCATCTAAGACATCCATTCTCCTCTCCAAGGTCCACCAAGTGAAAGTTATATAGGGGAATCCCCTCTGGCGGGGGTATCCCCGACTTGTCGGGGCAGAAATACATCTCAGAGCGGGTGGGTGGGGAAATATTGTATTTCTTCCGGCCAGGCCGAGGCCAACAGGTCGGCCGACACTTAGGCCCAAATCGGGGTCAGAATGACACAGAACATCGCTTTATTTTCGTGACGATAAGAAATCAGGGGTATTTTTTGACCAGAGGTATATATTACATCGCTATTGGAGCAATGCACGCCGCCAGAACAAGCCGTACCATGAATGCAGGCCGTCCCCCTGTCTGTAGGTAGGCGGTCAATATGTCTGGTGTGTTAGTCCAGAAATTAGGCCGAAAATATTCAGATACCTCTGTTTGGGTAAGCTCATTCAGGTATTGGGTGAAATCCCACTTGGTGTTGCGCCTAACCACTTTGCGTTTACTGATGTATCCACAGGCCTCAAGATCAGCAATTATTTTACGCGTTGCCCTCTCCGCGATGCCTATTGAATTGGAAAGCTCCAAGGCCGTTATACTCGAGTGCTTCGCTATAAAACTGAGCACACGAGCATGGTTGGTAAGAAATGTCCAATCTGCCATAGCGCACGACTCCTTTCTTTAATAAATTTTTTAAAAACCACTCAGAATCCATTGACAAATCCAATTGTCATGTTATCATATACATGATATATCATACATGTTTATTAAAGCATGCTAATATATTCATACCATATTCTTTATAGCATAAGCGATGAGAAAATGTAACCCTGGCATTTTTTAAATTTGATTAATAAATAGGTTGCATGGAAGCTAGGATACTCTTGGCTGAGGGGTAATAAAGGTTGTTAAATAGCTTAAATATTTAATGAAAGGAATAGAGTAAATCAATCCATATTGTAAGGCTGAATAGGTAATTTGAAAAATGGCTGTAGAATCTAAACTAAGGTCAGGATCTAGAAGGAAGTCCGGGGAGGTCTATTTCGCGGGACAGTGGGTAAACGCAGGGGTGTACCACTGTATAGATACGTGTCATGCTGGTCCGCGGCAGATTGTTATGAATGAGGATGGATTTCTCCCTGACCCTACCGGCGGGTGGGTGGGGCGATTTGTGAAAGTGAGTAAGCAGCTGGTTGGATATGATTAGAGCGTAATTAAATAGATATAAATCGATTAGGAAAATGCTTTGGATGTCCGTCGGGTTAGCTAATTCTAATAATGAAAAAAATTAAAAAGGAGGTAGCACAGGTGACAATAATGGCAGCAGCAAAGAAAGTCGACATTACAGGTCAGGAGGATGAAGAACCTCCTGGCATAGCCGACACCATAAACGAGGCGCAGGAGGAACATCAAGGTAAGACGGAAGAAGAACCTCCCGGTACCATGGCCCTGAGAAACAGGGCCCTTTTCTTTGGCAATATCCCGGATGAAAGCTGGAAAGACTGGAAATGGCATTTCCGCAACCGCATCACTACTATTGAAGAGATATCGAAGTTCACTACTCTCTCAACGAAGGAGCAGGCACGGCTGAGGCTGGTATCCAATAGATATCCCCTATCGATAACACCTTACTATATCTGTCTTATAAACCCGCACGATCCCAACGACCCCATAAGGAAACAGGCGATACCGACTTTTGAGGAAATATCTATGGCTGGAATGGGTGTGGAGGATCCCCTCGCTGAGGCTAGCTATTCTCCTGTCCCGGGTCTGGTACATCGATATCCAGATCGTGTACTGTTAGTACTAACCAGTATCTGCCCAATGCTCTGCCGCCACTGTACGCGAAAAAGAGAGTGGCACCACGGTGGGTGGGTGCGCACTCCTGCTGAGGTGGAGGTTATGCTGAATTATGTCCGTCAAAATCGAGCCATCAGGGATGTGATTCTCTCTGGTGGCGACCCGCTGACCCTTTCCACCCACCGTCTGGAGGAGATTATCTCCAGGCTGAGGGATATCCCGCATGTGGAGATAATACGTATCGGCACCAGGTTTCCAGTCGTGCTGCCCCAGCGTATAGATGACGAATTGTGCGCCATGTTATCGAAATATGGACCGATATGGCTCAACACGCAGTTTAATCACTACCATGAGATAACGCCCGAGTCAGCTCTGGCGTGTGATCGGCTTTTACGGTGCGGTGTTCCCGTAAACAATCAGTCGGTGCTCCTACGCGGCATAAACGATAGTATAGAGACTCAGACGAGGCTGTGTCATGGGCTTCTCAAGATCAAGGTTCGTCCCTACTATCTTTACCAGTGCGATGAGGTTCAGGGAACGGAGCACCTGCGTACGCCGGTAGAAACTGGTATAAATATCATCGAGGGGATGCGCGGCCATACCTCGGGCTTAGCGGTACCTACCTTCGTTATTGACCTGCCTCAGGGTGGAGGTAAGGTTCCTCTCCAGCCGAACTATATTCGATCGCGAACGGAAGGGGAGTTGATATTGAGAAACTACCAAGGCCGCATCTTACGCTACCGAAATCCCTTGGGATCAAACCACCATGGAACGGGCCGTCGCAACGGTAAGCGGGTAAGTGAACCTATGGCAATACCGGGTACACCGGCAACGTTTCAGTCTCAGCCGATAGGAGTCACGAGTGAAGATAGGGCTGTCTTACGATCTTAAACAGGTGGTATCACCAGAGCAAAACCAGCCTGAGGACGCCCTTGAGGAATACGACTCTCAGGAAACAGTAGAGGCTATTACAAAGGCGATTAAAGCACAGGGCCACTCAGTTGTCAGGTTGGGCGGGGGCAGAAAGTTTATCGCCAATATTCTTCTCGAGGATATTGACCTGGTATTCAACATCGCTGAAGGACTGGGCAACCATAGAAGCAGGGAGGCCCAGGTACCTTCCATTTTGGAAATGCTGGATATACACTATTCCGGGTCAGACCCTCAGTGCCTAGCTATATGCCTTGATAAGCCCTTGAGCAAGAAGCTAGTGGCGCTCGCAGGTGTATGTACTCCTAGATGGCACGTCATTAACAGTGAGAAAGATCTACATCAAATAGACTGGGACTATTTCCCATTCCCTGCTTTTATTAAGCCAGCTCATGAAGGTTCGAGCAAAGGCATCCGCCTCAGTTCCAGGGTCGATAATATGAAGAAAATGACCGAGGTGGCAACGGTGCTGTTAGAACGTTACCAGCAGCCTGTGATGGTGGAGGAGTTCATCGCTGGGAGTGAAGTCACTGTAGGTGTAGTGGGTAACCATCCCCCTAAAGTTCTGGGGATAATGCGTATTCTCCCCAAGAAAAGCGGGGATTATTTCGTATATTCGTTAGAGGTGAAAAGGGAGTGGGAATCTCTGGTAGATTACGAATGTCCTGCACAGATGAAAGGGAGCATTCTACAGGACATCACGGATTCCAGTCTAATGGTCTTTGAAGCTCTGGGATGCCGGGATATTGCCCGTATCGATTTTCGGTTAAACAGTAACGGTAAACCATGCTTCCTCGAGATAAATCCACTTCCTGGGCTTAATCCGCATAGCGGCGATTTGCCTATCATTGCGAGTAAAATGGGCTGGACCTACGAGGCCTTGATATTAGCCATACTTACTGCAGCCCTGGAGAGATATCCACAGTGCGTCTGACAGTAGCCATCATTTATAACGAGGCGGGTTCATGCCGGTATGAGGCTATAGGGGAGGAGAAAGCGGTACTCGGCGTCCTTAAAGAAGTGGATGCCGTTTATGGGTCACTCACTAGCCTGGGATACGCCGTAGTTCGGGTTCCGCTGTTGCCACCAGCGGAACGAGTGATGGAGAAACTCAAGAGCATACAAGCAGATGTGATATTTAATCTTTGCGAAGGCATCGATGGCTGCCCGGAAACGGAAGCTGATGTGGCCAATACCCTAGCTGGGATGAGAGTTCCCTTTACTGGCTGTCCGGGATCGGCACTGGCACTGGCTTTAGATAAGGCAAGGACTAAGGAGCTTCTTCACGATTCCGGCATTTGTACACCCAGGTACCAGTTGCTGAGTCCTGACACCTTAAACACATTCCATTTGGCTTATCCCTGCATTGTAAAGCCATGGGGAGAAGACGCAAGCCATGGAATCTCGGAAGACAGTGTGGTCACCGATTCCGTGGCTCTGGAGAAGCAAGTCACTAGGATATGTCAGCTCTATAGGGGAAAGGCGCTTGTGGAGGAATATGTAGGGGGTCGCGAATTCAATGCCACAGTCATGGGAAACAGAGAGCTCACGATCCTTCCTATATCAGAGATTGCCTATTCCCTGCTGCCTGGGATGCCAAGGATACTCACATACTCCGCCAAGTGGGAGCCGCAAAGTGCGTATTTCCGACACACGAGAACGATCTGCCCTGCCGAAATAGAGCTCGAGATGCGAGAGCGCATAGATGAGACTGCCCGGTCCGTTTTCAGTCTGTTGGGCTGCTCCGGTTATGCCAGGGTGGATTTTAGGCTTAATGGAGGGGGAGAGCTCAATGTCATTGAGGTGAATCCCAATCCCGATATATCTCCGGATTCTGGCGCGGCGCGACAGGCTAAGGCTCATGGTATGACCTATAACCGGTTTATCGAAGCGATTGTATTGTTTGCTCTTGAGAGAGGCTAGTAATGAGACCTAAGATCAGATCCATGGCCAGTCAAGACAGGTCTGCTATAAGTAAAATCCTACGGTCCATACCGGAATTCAAACCGTCCGAGGTTGTTGTCGCTGAGGAGGTTATCGATAGCTATCTGCACGATCCGCTTCGGTCAGGTTATAGTGTCCTTGTAGCAGAGATTGGTTCAAAAGTTGTGGGATATATCTGCTACGGGCCCACTCCGCTGACTGAAGGAACCTGGGACATATACTGGCTGGCGGTGGAGCCGGATCAGCAGCGCCGGGGAACTGGAAGGGCCCTGCTAACATTCGCCGAGGAGGAAATCAAGGGACATGGGGGGCGATTAACCTTCATTGAGACATCCTCCAAGCCAGAGTATGAGAGGATAAGACGTTTTCATTATTCGCAGGGCTACGAACTCCTTTGCAGTATAGCTGACTTCTATGCGATTGGAGATGATAAGCTTATCTTTCAAAAAAGGTTAGGATAGGCTGTACTTCAAATCGCCGAGGGCGAGCCACATATCTCCTGTATAGGTTTGAGCATTTGTACTCAGCAATCATTTGAAGTGAGGAACATCAGTAACCGGTTGTTCTGAGGTCAGTAATTTACCGGTACCACTGATCACTCAATTCACAATTGAGCACTACAACATTACACAATATTTTTTTAACAAAGTGCTCCAGGCACTCTGACGGGAAAAGGGACAAATTGAGGGTCCTCTTCTGGCATATGAGATATCCGCCGAGCCAATATCCCCTATGGGAACAGCCCGCCGATGAACCACCACCTGAGCCAGCAGCGATAGAGGGCGGCTCCGACCTCGCCTCCACGGGATCTCTTTTCTCCATTGCCGTCGCTCTTCTTTTTATCATCGGCATAATGATGTTCACCGTTCGCCTCATACGGAGGCATCGAGCCTAGCGGCAGGCAGGTGTCCCGCCGATAGTTAAGTAGTGAGTGCAACCAATAAAGTGGAGTCCTCTGATATGGGCCAAAGTGTCGGCCGACCTATCGGCCTCGGGGCAGAAATACATCTCAGGGCGTTTAGGTGGTTAAAGTGAGATTTCTTTAATTCACTTGTAATGGAACCCACAATGGGCCAGCGGTTATTTATCGCTAATGTACCGTACGAACACATTAGCTTGATTTTAGTCCTAGGATTGGGGTAGAATAAACTTGCAAATGGGCGGTTAGCTCAGTGGATAGAGCGCTTGCTTCACACGCAAGAGGTCACTGGTTCAAGTCCAGTACTGCCCATTCTTATTCTAGGTGATAAAGTGCCGAAGTGGCGGAATGGCAGACGCGCTACGTTCAGGGCGTAGTGTCCCTTGCGGACGTGAGGGTTCAAATCCCTCCTTCGGCATTTCTTCTATAATATATAGCGATAATCCCTTTGAAAAAGACTCTCGTTTGAATGATAAAGGTTACAAGTTTCCCACCGCAACCTTTCTAAATCAAACAAGACCGATTAGTTCGAGAAAAGCGCTTGTAGCTCAGTTGGATAGAGCGCAGCCCTGCGGAGGCTGAGGCCGCGGGTTCGAGCCCCGCCAAGCGCGCCACGGGCGATTAGCTCAGTTGGTTAGAGCGTCTGCTTTACACGCAGAAGGTCAGAGGTTCGAGCCCTCTATCGCCCACCACTTCCTACGTACAAAATACCTCAGCAGGGTTAAGACCACTGTTAACAATTGTTAACAAGTTCCTGTCCTCAAAGGATGCCCAGTTAAGCCCCAAGACTAAGAGACTCTACCATAGTGGAAACAACCACAACCACAAGCTGAGCAACGATGAGTGTGAGTGCGATGATACTGCCAAAGCACCAGGCTGTCAATGGGAGTATATTTGTGGAGTGTGGAATTAAGTGGCAGCACGTAGAATTGATAATGCTGATAGGGGCAATTGCCCTGATACTGCTTGTTATCTCAGTGCTGTCATCTAGGTGCTGATTGATTCAGTTTGAACTACCGTTGGGGAAGCTGAAGTATCATTATCTGTGGGTTAAGGTAGGAGACTAGCAATAAGAGGGGGTTGTCTAACTTGCCAGTTAGCTCCCCACTCTCTTTTACGGCTGAGAATCCCCTAACTATTTTTTTATCTTCGCCAAACGCTCCTTTAAGTCGTCCGTTAACCACTTCTCCATATTCCTCCATGCTTCCGCCTTTCCATACTTCTTCTTTGCTTCTCCAAACGCCTTGTTAAATGCTTTTGCTGAGTTAAACCTCTGTTGTTGTTCCACCGCTCTCTTTTTCTCTGCACCTATCTCCGCAATTATCTTATTCAGCTCATTCACTATCTCTTTTCTGAGCTTGATTTCTGCTTCTTTGCGCCTTTTAGCTGCTTCCTTCTCTCTCTCTGCAGCTTTCTTAGCTCTCTCCGCTTCCCTCTTTTTTCTTGACTTCTGTCTCTCCAGTTTATCTTCTTCATAGTCCAGCAACCGCAATTGCGAAGTAATTCTACTAACCTCCGTTGCCCTGTCGTCCATTTCGATTCCGTCATCAAACAGCGTGCTTTTGGGTCGCATGCTACTTACTATCTCCAATCTACGCTCTAATTCCCTCTTCCTTCGCCCAATTCTTTGAATTTCTTGGTCTTCGTCCATTGCCTCTCCCCTGCCCTTTGTGGTGCTGAGCATACTCCTGGGAACTCTGCCTGTCAAGATTCATGTGTGTAGAAGCTACCAACTAAAAGTGAATAGTGCCCAGCAGCCTTAAAACTTATCAGCAAATTTAAGTATATAGTCAATTCTAGCTTGACATTATACTCGCATGCGTGTATACTACTCTCAAGGTGATGCCTATGTACTCTACAAAAGAAGCGGCACAACAGCTGGGCTTGGATGAAAGCCAAATAAGACGGCTACTTGCTAAAGGTGAAATCAAAGGCAAAAAGCTAGGACGTGACTGGGTAGTATTGGAGTTGAGCTACAAGAGGAAGAGGAAACCAAAGAGGAAAAAAGGAGAGAGCAATGCTAAAAGTTAAGCAAAGTACAGAGATGAGAATAGCCGAATTTAATATACCAGCTACAATGAGTAAGAGCGAAGTAGCTAGACAGTTGGGAGTTTCGAGAGCTTATGTTACAATGTTATCACAGGATAAGCGGAAACCCAGTTTAGCTATACAACAGAAGCTAACTGAGGCGCTTTAGAAGCAGAAGGTCAGAGGTTCGAGTCCTCTATCGCCCACCACTTCCCTTGAGGGTTAACTGCAAAAAAATCGGCAGCACGGTAAAGGGGCTGTAGCTCAGCTGGGAGAGCGCCTCCCTTGCACGGAGGAAGTCAGGGGTTCGAGTCCCCTCAGCTCCACCATCATGGACAATAGAAAGAACCCCTGCCCGCTCGTGGATCGTTCCATTGGGTGGGAGGGGTATTGTGTATGTTATAAGCACTTACTTGCCCGTAACCCCCACCTCTTTCACGAAGCTGCGAATGAAGGCCTTCTGCTCAGAAAGGGAACCTTGGGAAAGCAGGCCTCGTAGATCTTCAACATAGCGCATCACTATTTCCATATCAGCTAGTTGCATCCGCCAGTTAGTGAGCAGTTCCTCAACCTCACATCGGGCAGCCTGGAGCTGATTCTGTCGTCGCCTGAGTGCTTGGATGTGCGGTGCCAGGTCATTGAGACTCAGCTTTCCCGTCTCAAGGGCATCGTAGAGACGGTCAAGACGACGTTCAGTCTCCGCAAGCTCTTCTTCAATGGTATCCAGCCTTTCTCTATAGTCCCCTGCGGATGCGTCCATCTCCTCGTTGACCAGACGCACTAGCTCTCGCAAGTTCTCCTCAGTTAGGACACGTTCTTTTATCTTGCCCAGCACCACATCCTCGAATTTCCGACTGTTAAGGTAGGGAGCATCACAGGTGCCAGCGCCCTTCTTTAGCAGTGTGCCGCAGACATAGTAGGCGAAGCGGCCACCTTTAGCCTCCTTGAGGTGATTGAATGCGAAAAGAACTTCGGTTTATAATTTCATCTCATTAACCAATTCCTTGAGGACGGCGCATCATCACCACGAGGGAAAACCAGCCCACAGGATCTGAATACCAATTTTCGATAGATAACCCAGCCCGGGTGGCCAGATCTTTAATGCTCTTCCCGGTGAATTTTCTCGAGTTTTCCGTATGTATGGTTTCGCCTTTCTTGAATTCTATTTCCAAATCTATTGCTTCTAGCTTCACTGAGATGTCGCGATTAGCCCTCAAGTGCATTTCGATTCGATCATGATCTTCATTAAAGAAAGCCAGATGGTCAAAATAGGATAAATCAAAGTTGGCATTCAATCCATTGTTCACCACATTCAATATGTTCTTATTGAATTTAGCGGTGACCCCCATGGAATCATTGTAGGCAACTTCTACAGTTTCCCTGGTTTTGACCATATCAAAGCCGACCAGGAGTCTATCATCCGGTTTCATATTCTCAGAGATACTCTGCAAGAATGAAATAGTCTCATCTTCCCCCATGTTGCCTATAGTACTCCCCAGGAAACAGAACATCAGGGGACGCTCGGTCGGAATGACATCCAACTGTGAGGTGAAATCAGCTATTATTCCCAGTACTTGTAATTCTGGGTATCGCTCGAGTAAGTCCTGTGATGCCTCGATCACTACCGACTGGCTTATATCTACTGGAATGTAGCGTAAAGTAGCTCTGGTGGATTTGTCGACTGCGTCCAACATTATCCCTATCTTCAGGTTAGCACCGGAGCCAAGTTCTACGATATCTTTGTCGGCAAATGTCTCCATTAGTTCGGGCGCTATATCCCTCAAAATGGATATCTCCGTGCGGGTAGGGTAATACTCGGGAAGCTGGCAGATCTCCTTGAAAAGTTTTGATCCGCGTGTGTCATAGAAGTATTTACATGGTATGTATTTTTGCGAAGCGGATAGACCCTCTCGTATTTCTTTACCAATATCGTTCTTGTATTTTCCATCAAGATAGTTCAGCGTCTCAACCAACCGACGTTTCGATTTGCCAGTATTAACTGTTGCTGGATGGCTCATATATATAAAAATCCTCCATCAGGTTTTTCTCTCCCAGGCCTAGCGACATGATACAAAACGTATTGTGTCCTTTCTTTGGCGAATTACCTGGTCAATAATTGAAACCGTGCGATCAATATCATCTATCGTATTACCGAGACCGAGCGTGAAACGCACGGCGCAATGAGCCTCTTCTTCAGAAAGGCCCATCGCCATTAAAGCGTGAGAGGGTTCGGGTAGACCAGCACTGCAAGCAGACCCCGACGAAACGGCAACTCCCTTCTGGTCCAAGGCGAGAACCAGTGACTCCCCTCGTATGCCAGGCAAGGTCAGGTTAAGAGTATTGGGTAATCGCTGCTCCCTATGACCATTCAGTTTGGCATCAGGAATCAGTTCACTAATACTATTTTCCAATTTATCGCGCAATTCCCGCACGCTATCCATCTGAGGAACATGATCGGTAGCAAGTTCAGCAGCTTTGCCCAATCCAACGATCGCCATGACATTTTCGGTTCCGGCACGTAATCCCTTTTCCTGATGACCTCCGCTCACCAGGGGATCTAGAACAACCCCTTTTCGTACATATAGCGCGCCGACACCTTTAGGCCCGTAAAATTTATGCGCGGACATGGTTAGCAAATCCACCCCGAGCTCCTCTACATCTATAGGAATCTTACCAACGGCCTGCACGGCATCTGTATGGAATAGCACGCCTCGTTCTTTGGCTATATCTGCCAGTTCAACAATGGGTTGAATGGAGCCTGTCTCATTATTGGCCAGCATAACACTTATGAGGCAAGTCCTGTCAGTGACCGCAGCTCTCAGGTCAGTCGAGTTTACCCTTCCCTCCGTATCCACCGGAAGATAGGTAACCAAAAACCCGAGCTTTTCAAGCCATCGGCAGGCATTGAGTACTGACGGGTGCTCTATGGAACTGGTGACGATATGATTTTTCCCAGTGGCATTGGCGAAGGCTACTCCCTTTATGGCAAGGTTATTTGCCTCTGAACCACTACCGGTAAAAGTTAGGCGTCCTGCCGTGCAATTGACTAATGCGGCCAAACTTCTGCGGGCTGTCTCAACCGCAACGCGAGCCTCTTTCCCCAGAGCATATATGCTTGAAGGATTTCCATAACAATCCATGAACTCGATCATGGCTTCTTTGACTTCCTGAGTCATAGGAGTGGTGGCATTATGATCAAGGTACACCCGGTGATTTGTCTGCTGCTCTTCGACGGTATCGTCAAGCGTATATTCTCCTATTCCCGTGATATTTCCTTTGTCGCCGTCCGCTGACTTAACCACATCGCAGAGCAAAGCCTTGTAAACCGGAAAGCCGGAAATCGGGTCGTAGCGTTGAAGATCGGTGAGGTCGTTTATACAAGCATCCCGCCACTCTTTGGGACCGAGAGCCCCACCGCCCATGCCGCTGGCCTCTATGGCTCCCTGCACAATGTCATCGGTGACAAAGGCATACATTCCAACCTGGCCACGCTTTGTTTTTATGTAGACAAAATCACCGCTTTCGATGCCACGCTTTTTGGCATCCAGCGTATTGATCATCACCGTGGGCACCGGTTTTTCCTCAGACAAAGCCGGAATGGTGTGGTGTAGTGTGTGCAAATCAACGTTTGAACGGGACCCCGAATTAAAAACAAGGGGGAATCGTTTGGCAAGCTGTGGCTGAGAAACGGGGCTTTCTCCCGGCTCAACGTAGATTGGTAATGCGTCATAACCATGCTCCTCTAGGATAGAGGAGGCGATCTCTAACTTTCCTGATGGTGTATCAAATCCGGTTTGCCCGTCTGCTCGTAACAATCCCTTCTCCCACTTCTTGTACTGCATCATAACCGTGGGAATTTGTACTGTCCCGCCCGCAGCACGGACATCATCGGGAGCGAAGTCGGAACCTTCCAGCACTCTGGAAAGGATCTCCTCCTCGGTTTGTGGGTAAAGATGTCCATAGCCAAGGCGCCTAGCAAGCTCTGATAGAATGAAGAAATCATTCCTGGCCTCACCGATCGGTTCTATCACCTTTTCCCTGATCCTGAAGACAGAGCCATATACCATGTAGGATTCGATCTCATAGTAGGTTGCCGCCGGCAGTACCATATCGGCATAGGCTGCATCCGCGGTGAGCTGACGATCTATACAAACCAAGAAGTCAAGCGCCTCAAGTGTCTTCCGCCAGATATCGGATTGCGGCCAGGATGTAATAATAGATGCCCCAAGGCTAATAAGCAATCGGATCGGATAGGGCTTCTTCTCAAGCACCGCGTCCGGGAGAATATTGGCATGGAACTCCCCACGGTACTTTGTATATACGGGGAAATTATTGTGCCCGGCTGCTTTTCGTACATCCGGATTGGGTATGAGACCCTCACGATTTATGGGAAACCTGTTCTGGGCCATGCTGAAACAATGTCCGCCGGGCACATCAAGCTGGCCGGCTAAGGCCCACAGTACCATCGTCGCGCGAATGGCCTGAACCGCTCCGTCACTATACTCAAGGCCGCTGTACATGACAGGTGCGACACCGCTGGTGGTTGCCATTCTTCTTGCAAGCGACCTTACCGTTTCGGCCGGAACGCCGGTGATACCTTCTACCACCTCCGGTCGAAAATACTGAACATACCGGTCAAAGTCCTCAAAACCCACCGTCCAGTTACTGACAAACTCCTCGTCGTACAGTTCCTCCTTAATAATGACATTGCACAGCCCCAGAGCCAGCGCCCCATCCGTGCCGGGACGAATTGGGATCCATTCCGCATTTGAGTATTTGGCCATCACCGTTTTTCGTGGGTCTATTACCACGATCTGAGCGCCCCGCCTATGCGCCTCCCCGATCTTGATGAAGTCATGGGGAGGACAGTGCGCTGCAGGATTCTTCCCCCAAATCACAATGAGTTTGGCGTTTTCTATATCCGAGAACATGTTAATTAACATGCCGCCCATGGTTACATGGGGTGCTATCATCGCAAATGATACGTAACACAGAGCACCCACCCCGAGGGTATTAGGGGATCCAAAGGGGAACAGAACGCTTGCCGCGGAGGAAACCGCTACGCCATCAGGCTGATACAGGTCACAAAAAGCCGACTCAAAGCTCCCGCTACCAGTATAAATGGCGGTAGCCTCTGGACCTGACTCCCGCTTAATTTGGTTGAGTTTGGCTACTATCGTTTCATAGGCTTGGTCCCAGGTAATTCGCTCAAACTCATAGCTGCCCTTGGGACCTCTGCGTTTCATTGGATAAAGGAGGCGATCCTTGGAATATACAATGTCCCGCGAGTTCTCACCGACTTTGCATATTGCTCCAAGGTTTGAGGTCTCATCTGCCCGGACACTCTTAATCTTTCCCTCGCTATCATAGGTGACTATGACCCAACACCCGGCCGCACAAATTCCGCATATGGCCCGCTTTTCACTGTTTTTAGTGCTTCTCATTGCTCTGACTATCGTATCCTGCCAATTGTTGCTGCAATCCGTTTCTTATCCTAACCATGTTTTGGATCCTATGATTGATCAAGACTATTGACCGTTGTCTGTATCAATTCAGAAAGGGCAGGGTGGATATGAATGCCCTCATTTATTTCATCTATTTGACCTCCTGATGTCATGGCATTGACCACTTCCTGAATAAGTACAGGGGCATAGGGCCCTATAATATGAAAACCCAATATTCTTCTGCTATCTTTTTCCACTATGGCTTTGGCAAAGCCCTCCTCTTCCATCATGGCTTCGCCTTTGGCAACATCCAAATACTTTACCCTTCCTACCGATATGTCATGATCGTTTCTGGCCTGAGCCTCGGTTAGCCCTACCGATGCAATTTGAGGATGAGAATAAACGGCATGGGGTATGGCATTATAGTCCATCTTTAAATCTGCGCCGTGAAACATGTTTTGCGCAGCCACTAGCGCTTCGCGATTGGCCACATGGGTGAACATTTGTTGCCCATTGGCATCGCCCACGGCGAATATGTTCTTTTTGCCGGTCTCAAGATACTGGTTAACCTTTATAAATCCTCTCCCGTCAATTTCCACGCCGGTATTTTCTAACTTCAATAAATCGGCATTTGACCTTCTGCCTACGGCGATTAAAATTCGTTGCGCTGTGAACTCCCTTTTTTCATCGGTATTCCTGTCCTTAACCGCAACTCTAACCTTGCCGCTCTCCTGGTATATCTCCTCAGCCTGGGTATCGGTGTAAACATCCATGCGCCGGCGCAGCTGTTCCTTCAATAGCTCACATATTTCCGGTTCCTCAACCGGGACAAGACTTTCCATCATCTCTAGAATAGTGACTTTAGTGCCCATAGCAGCGAAGAAGTGTCCGAATTCAACGCCGATATATCCACCACCAATGATGATGAGGCTATCGGGTAGTTCCTCAAGTTGCAGCAGCGTTTCATTTGTCAAATAGTCAACACTATCTAAGCCCTTTATGGGGGGTATAAAGGGTCGTGAGCCAGACGCGAGAAAAATATTCTCCCCTTTAATTTTCTCTCCATTGACCTCAATGGTATAATCCCCCACAAAATGCCCTTCACCTTCATAGAAGTCCAGATTCTCCGCTTGCGAAAGAGCCTGTCTCATTTGACTTTGGCTTTCATGTATACTCTTTCTCATCCGCTGCATTATGAAACCAGAGTCTATACTTCTGGTCTCTGCCTCAATGCCCAGCTTCTTGGCCTCCTGTATTTCTACTATTCTATCTGCCGGATATATCAACATCTTTGAAGGGATACAGCCCGTATTAAGACAAGTCCCGCCCAAAGGCCCCTTGTCCACTAAAGCAACTTTTAGACTATGCTCGGTGGCTTCATCTACGATAAGCATTCCAGATCCCGACCCAACTACGATTACGTCGTACTTCTTCATGTAGCAGCCTCCTACTAGGTATTCGCCAAGCTTCTATGAAATTCACAATTCATGACTGGCAACACAACCGCGGCAGCTCTTCAACCTCGCAATCTGGTCTTCTAGTAGTGGAGAACATTATACATATTAAATAAGATTTGACAACCCCTATGACCCCCACTGGCAAATAATCCATTCTTCTTTATATTCCTGGGATTCGACCAAGACATCATTAGTAAAAGGAGTAATATACTTTTACACGAAAGCAATATAATGGAGGTAACCAAGTGACGAGGTCAAGCACAGAGCAGATAACTGAGACTGAGTTGGTTTATGCCGTATAAGCGAAGATTAGAAGAGCAAAGCTGTTTATTGGGGAGTCATCCTTAAGAAGACTAAAGTTCAAAACGAAAACAGAGCTAAACGAATATGTGTTTAAAAAGGAGCGGTTCATCAATCACAACATGTGAGAACCCCTTCCGGTTACACCTGAGTTATCCGTAGGACATAGCTTTATTTCCCGCTACTACCCCTCAGGTAGTCGATCATCGGCTGCGTGACCAGCGGCACCACATCGCCAATCATGTGCGGCATCAGGTTGTTCATGACCCGGGGCATCATCTCCGGCATCTGCTCGGCCATGTAATCAGGCATGGGGATACGCTCCGCCACTCGCTCGAGCATGGTCGGCATCACCTTTGGCATCATCATGGGCAGCAGCCTGGGGAACAGGATGGGAAACATGGGCTTCATGAGACTAAGCGCTCCCGGAATCTTGCCCATGAATCGCATCATCCCCCCCATTCCGAAGGGCATGGCATCGATAAGCTCCGGCCACATTGTGCCCATCAGGTCGGCGAAGCCCTGAGGCGTCATCAGAGCGATCATGGCCTCGAAAACCGCCCACTGCTTCTGTACCTCCGGGTTAGGGTCGGGGAACTCATAGCCCAAAGCCGACGACGCATAGCGCGCCAAATCCACCACCTCGATTGGTACCTGCTTCTTATCAGCGCTGACGCGGAACTGGAACTCGCAGCAAGGGCATAACGCCAGTACCTTCTCCGCACCCACTTCTATCGCCTCATCAAGCCGCGTCTTGCCTATCTCGGCGGCTATCGGTGGTTCCTTGATCAGTGTCAGAACGCTGCCGCAACAGTGCGCCGCCTCACGGTTATGGCTCATCTCCACCAGTTTCGTATTGGGGATGGCCTCAATGAGCTGGCGTGGAGCATCGTACACGCCGGACACCCGGCCAATGTGACACGAGTCATGCCAGGTCACCGTACACGGCTTGTGGCTGTTCTCGGGGAAGACGAATTCCCCTGCCTGGATTTTCTCCGCCAGAACCTCGCTGTAGTGCTTCGCCGTAATTCCATACTCCATACCCAATTTTTTCGCCCATGTCGGGTAGACATGTCGCCACATCATGTCGCAGGCAGGGCACGAGGATACTACAGTATCTGCGCCGGCGTCCTTGACCGCCTGGATATTCTTGCTCATCACCTCAGTGAAAACATCCCACATACCGGCCACCAGCATGGGCGTCCCGCAGCAGCTCTCCCTATTGCCCAGGTAGGTGAAGTCCACACCAGCCGCATCAAGCAGCCGAACGCTGGCCATGCCGATGTCGTGCTCCACGTAGCTAGCCGTGCAGCCAGCGAAGTACACGGTCTTCGACTGGTAAGCCGGCCCGTGCTTCCCCTCGAGGTCCTGGGGAAACCAAACAGCGCGGTCCTTGCGATAGCCTGCCCAGATATCGCCCTCCTTTCGGACCGCCGCTGCCATCATCTCTAACGGAGGGAACGTCATCTTCTTCTGCTCGTCGATTAGCAAACCGCGCAACTTCATCCACGACGGCTCAATGGGCAGGGCAGCTGAGCAGCGCAGGTTGCATAGCTCACAAGTCGTACAGACCAGAATGGTGTCGACCATGAACTGGTCCCACTCCTCGCGACCCTCCATGTACTCCCGCAGCCAGTACCACTTGCCTCGGGGGGACTGGCTCTCCCATCCCCGTCCGTAGAACTGGTCGCACTCCTCTATACAGTAGCCGCACTGGGAACAGCCGTAGGCATACCAGGCCACGTCGGCCGGAATATCGCGCACCGGCTTTGTAGGCCGCTCGCCTATTTCGGGGATAACCCTGTTGCCAAAGGGACGGATGAGGGGCTCGAAGGCCTGCGCCAGGCCGAGAAATGCGCCGACTAGCCGATTGCCGATAACCTTACCCGGGTTCAGGATATTCTTGGGGTCCACCTGGGCCTTGAACGCCTTCAACCGGCGAGCCCGGTCTGCTCCCAACACTCCAGGCGCCTTCCTTGCGAAGTAGAGCCCTGTTGCGTACGTCCGTCCGCCATGCTTCTCGGCGATCTTCATGATGCTCAGGGATAGGCCGAAAACGAAATTGTAGTTAAACCTGCGCTGGTCGCTGGGGATGAAGCCCAGAATTACAACCTCGGGCTTGCCATTGTGGCCTTCTCTGATGACTACACCCTCCTTAACGATGGGCTGAGCTATCTTTCGCTCGATCTCGGTCATTACATCGCCCAGAGCGGAGAGCGGTACGACCACCTCGGCTGGTACCAGGCTTGGACCTAGGCGCTTGACCACCATAAGCTTGAAGCGGTTCTTCCACTCATGCTGGGCGATGCGGTCGCTGAGTATCTCAGCCTCACAGGGCTTCAATAGCTCCGGCAGCCGGCCCGTCACCGCCTCGCGATCTTTGGCACGGAAAGCCAATGTGATGATATAGGCAGCGGGCAAGAGCACCCGTTCCTCTACAGGATGGCCATAGTGCTCCATCAGCGGAGCCTTATTCTTAAGCTCTGCCATGCGCGGGTTGATGAATATCAGTGACCAGATAGGCAGCTTTTCATCAATCATGGACTGAACCAGTTTCTGCAGGTCGTGGGGGTCGGGGCAGCCGATAGCCACCAACTCCAGTTCCTCAAGTGGCTGAACGCGAACCGTCAACTCACTGATAAGGCCGGTGATGCCATCGACTTCGGCGATCAGATCAAGCTCAGGCCCGCTGAACTCCCTGACCGTGCCGTCGGGCAGCACCACTCGGGCACTGACCACGTTATCAGGGAACCAGCCTGCCTCGTAGGAACCGATTCCGGCGCCACCGAGAGCCAGCCACCCTCCGGCGGTGGATGCCGGGTAGCTGGTGGGATATAGCCGCAGGGTCAGCCTGTGCTTCTCCAGTTCCCTGTCTAGCTTCTCCCAAACCACACCAGCCTGCACGGTGGCGGTCTGGGCCTCGGGGTCAATATGGATAATACGGTTCATGCGATAGAAGTCCACCACTACGCCCTTCTTTATTGGCAACACGCCGCCGTAGCCCGACGACGCCTTGCCGCGCGGGGTCAGAGCGATACGACGCTCCCTGGCCCACTTGGCGACCGCGACCAGCTGCTCCTCCGTGCTCGGCTGCACGACCGCGTCGGGGGTCGTGTCTCCGACAAGCGGCTTGACGAGGCTCGGGATGGCCGCGATGTCGTGCCCATAGAGCAGGCGCTCGGTCGTATCGAACGTGACCCGCTCGGCGAAGATCTGACCCAGACGCTCCTTGTCGCGAGTCTTCAGACCAGACACGGCGTCACACATCCTTCCTTGTCGAGGCAGGAGCGGTCGTGCTGCGCCTCATCGCGCCTCGCCCACGAGCTCAGCCTGGCGGGCGAGCGAGCTGAGCAGCACGACGCGCAAGGCGTCGAGCGCGTCGATGACGCGACCGTCGACGACCGAGTAGCGGATGCTCGCACCGTCGCGCTCCGCGGCCACCAGGTTCCGCTCGCGAAGCACCTTGAGGTGGCGTGACACGGTGGGTTGCGGTACGCGCAGCGCCCCAG